>DASXWH010000289.1:0-20466 GCA_036503775.1 Ohtaekwangia sp. | reverse complement strand
GTACGCTGTTGTTCACCACCCGAAAGTTCGGATGGTTTATGATCAACCCGATCACGTAGTCCCAGTCGTTCAAGAAGTTCAATCGCTTTTTTACGAACAGTTCGTTCATCCTGGTGATTGCTGATCAATCCCGGGATCATAACATTTTCAACGGCAGAAAATTCTGGCAGAAGGTTATGAAACTGAAACACAAAGCCAATGGACCTGTTCCGGAAGGCAGCCAGATTCCGTGGTGATTGCTCAAAAACATCCTGATCCTTAATAAACACCTTACCGAAATCAGGACTATCCAGGGTTCCTAAAATATGAAGCAAAGTACTTTTGCCGGCACCGGAAGCCCCAACAATAGCAACGACCTCTCCTGATTGTATCTCAAGATCAATACCTTTCAGAACTTTTAGCTTGCCATACGATTTTTCTACCTGTCGGGCTTTTAACATGATTACTTTGATTCCTTGAAATAAAGCCTGAAATAAAGTAGTTTCGCCCAAAACAAAAAATCCATGAACATACACGAATACCAGGGCAAGGAAATACTTAAGAAATATGGTGTGGCTGTCCAACGCGGCATTGTGGCTGATACCCCTGACAGTGCGCTTCAGGCAGCTAAAGAGCTTCAGGCGGAAACAGGCACCAAATGGTTCGTGGTAAAATCGCAGATTCATGCGGGTGGTCGTGGTAAAGGAACCGTAAAAGAAACAGGCTCCAAAGGAGTTGTTCTGGCCAAAAGCATGGCAGAAGTTCCGGATAAAGTTAAAGCTATTCTGGGCGGAACATTGGTGACCATTCAAACCGGTCCGGAAGGAAAAAGAGTAAACAAAGTACTTATTGCGGAGGATGTTTATTATCCGGGTGAATCAGAGCCGAAAGAATACTATATGAGTATCCTGCTGGATCGTTCCAAAGGCTGTCCGGTCATCATGGCTTCAACCGAAGGTGGTATGAACATCGAGGAAGTTGCAGAGACGCATCCGGAGAAAATAATCAAGGAATGGATTGACCCCCTAATAGGTCTTCAGGCATTTCAGGCCAGAAAAATTGCTTTTGCCATGGGATGGGAAGGTAATGCGTTTAAAGAAGGCGTCAAATTCATTCATTCACTCTACAGCGCTTATTTAGGCCTGGATGCGTCCATGTTTGAGATCAACCCCCTTCTGAAAACATCTGACAATAAAATTCTGGCTGTAGATGCAAAAGTTAACCTGGATGACAATGCACTCTACAGGCATAAAGATTTAGCTGAACTGCGCGATATAACCGAAGAAGATCCCCTGGAAGTTGAAGCCGGAAAAGCCGGGTTGAACTATGTAAAACTGGATGGAAACGTAGGCTGTATGGTGAACGGTGCAGGTTTGGCCATGGCTACCATGGATATCATTAAACTTTCCGGTGGTGAGCCTGCAAACTTTCTGGATGTTGGAGGTGGAGCGAATGCAGAAACCGTTGAAGCAGGGTTCAGGATCATTCTGAAAGACCCTAATGTTAAGGCCATTCTGATCAATATTTTCGGTGGAATTGTACGTTGCGACCGGGTAGCCAACGGTGTGGTTGAGGCTTACAAGAAGATCGGTGATATTAAAGTGCCCATTATCGTTCGTCTGCAGGGAACAAATGCCGAGGAAGGCGCTAAAATCATTGAACAATCTGGCCTGAAAGTGTATTCTGCCATTGTTTTGAAGGATGCTGCCCAACGTGTCAAAGAGGTTCTGAAGTGATTTTAAAGAGTTTTTTACTTATATTTCGGTTTAAAGGACCTTTCGATGAACAAGCATAGGTTACTCATTATATTCTTCGCCTTTTTTCTAACACTTCAGGCATTTGGACAGAGTTTCTATGCCCTTAAAAGGGAAAGAAAGTTTATCGTTTTTGGGGGTCTAAATACCTCAACTTATTACGGTGATTTAAAAGACAAGAAAGATATTCTTGACATCAAGCCATCCGTGACTATTGGAGGTCAATATTATTTTACTAACCGCATAGGTGCCCGGGCTGAGTTCTCCTGGGTTACCTTATCGGGCGCAGATGAAGATTCTGACGATGAAGGAAAAATAAAAAGGAATCTGTCTTTCAAATCTTCCAATTACGAAGTAGCTGTATCAGGAATTGTAAACCTTCTCCCGCATGGGCGCAGGTTCTATCAGCGTCCACCTTTTAATGCCTACGGCTTCATTGGTGTTGGCGTTCTTTTCTTTAACCCAAAAGCTGAACAGGAGGGAAAAACATATGTATTGCATGACTACCAGACCGAGGGTGTTGATTACAGTAGAACATCTTTCATAATACCCTATGGTATTGGTGGGCGTGTTCAGGTGAATCCATTCTTTAATGTTTGCGTTGAGTTAGGTTGGAGAAAAACTTTTACGGACTACATCGATGATGTGAGTACAGTTTATCTGGATAACGCCTCATTCACTGACGATCGCGCCCGTAAACTTGCTGACAGGCGATGGGAGCTGGAACCACCTTTGGAACCATTGGAGGCTGGAAAGAAAAGAGGCGACCCGTCCAATGATGACGCTTATATGCTTATGAGTGTTAAGGTGGAATATTACCTTCCTTACGAAATCCTCGGGTTTCAACAACGTAAGTTGTACAAATCCAAGCGAAAGGCTTACTACAAAAGAAGAAGAAGATAACGAAAGTAGATAGAGTTCAAATTACCTCTGAACTATCCAGGATTTCAAACCTGGAGTAGTTGCTCTTAAACTCGGGGACTAGTTCTTTCATTAACGCTACCATCTTTAATTCATTCTTGTCGTCCACAAAGTCGATGAACAATTCAACATATTTATTAATCTCGGAGTAGGAGTATTCCTGCACTTTGGCAATCAGTATTTTTTCATGATGTGTTTTTATTGTATTCTCCTTCTTGTTCAAGAGTTCTTCATATAACTTCTCTCCTTCTCTCAAACCCGTAAAAACAATATCAATATCCCTTCCTGGCTCAAATCCGGAAAGACGAATCATCCGTTTGGCCAAATCAAGTATTTTAACCGACTGGCCCATATCAAAAATGAATATCTCTCCTCCCCTTCCCATCGCACCTGCTTCCATAACCAAACGACAAGCTTCAGGAATAGTCATAAAGAAGCGGGTAATCTCCGGATGCGTTACCGTTACAGGTCCACCTTGTTCAATCTGTTTTTTAAACATAGGGATAACCGAACCATTTGAACCTAATACATTTCCAAAACGCGTGGTTACAAAGGAAGTGTGCGGTCGACCTGCACGTTCCAGGTGATTATTCAGCGACTGAACATATATCTCCGCAATGCGTTTAGAACACCCCATAACGCTGGTAGGGTTGACTGCCTTATCGGTAGAGATCATTACAAATTTCTCAACCCCTGAATCTACGGACACGTCCGCCAATATTTTCGTGCCCAGAATATTACATGAAATGGCTTCTGATGAATTGCTTTCCATCATCGGTACATGCTTATAGGCGGCAGCATGGAAAATGATGTCGGGTTTATGCTCCCCGAAAATAGATTTGATCCTGGGCTTATTCGTGATATCGGCAATGTACGAAACTACCAAAATATCATTCCGGAGCATTTTCACCTGCCGATCGATCTCAAACAAAGGAGACTCTGCCTGATCGATCAGTATAATTACCGAAGGTTTGTACTGGATAACCTGTCGCACAATCTCACTTCCGATAGAACCCGCTGCTCCCGTGATCAAAATCTTTTTTTCGAAAAGCTGCTTCTCCAGGTTTTTATTTTCAAGCTTAATTACGTCACGCTCCAGCAGATCATCAATATTTATTTCCTTGATCTGATTCATGCTAAGTTCACCCCGTACCCACTTCTCTGCAGGGGGAACAACTCTCACACGAACCTGATTTCGCAAACATATATCTACGATCTCATTCTTTGTTTCTGATGACAGGTTCTTGACGGTAATGATTAAATCGTCAATATTATGACTATTCAAGATAGATTCAAGCTCACTTGTTTTCGCACTATAAATCCGGGATCCATTCAATACCTTTCCGACCTTATTTGAATCGTCTTCAAGGAAACCGACAACTTTGGAACTTTGAGAGCTATCAATAACGTGTTTGGTCACAATACCCGTTTGTCCGGCACCATAGATAAAAACATTAGAACGTTTCAGAAGGGCTCTTTTATAAAAAGAGAAGATATATTTAACGAGTAATCTATAGTTGAAAAGAAAAAGAAACGATGCCAGAAAGGAGATGAAAATTACAGAATAAGGAATAAGATTAACCTTAACGTTGTAAAAATAAATCAGGTTGAACCCGCAAGACAATGTTAGATTTAAAACCAACATGTAAAATATTCGTACCCCATCCTGTAGTCCTGTGTAGCGGATTATACCCTTGTAGCTGCTAGTGATTAAAATCGAAAGCAGACTAATAACCACAAGTGTAAAGATTCCTATTTCAAAATCATGAAGGAGTAATGCGGAAACAGAGAAATTAAACCTGAGTAGGTATCCCAAAAAACCGGATAAGCTAATAAAAAAAAGATCAATACAGATTATCAGCCAACGCGGAAGAATTCTGAGGTTGTAAATCCATTTAACAATTTTGCTCATGGGTATTTACAGCAGTATACGAGGGTTAAAGTCAAATCTTACCAAAGCGAAGAAAGATATCTCCTATACAACAAGTATTATCTACCTGAATCCTTCTTACGGAAATCATAATATTTTTTTGCACCCAATAATCCCCCAAGGCCAAGCAGCAGTTCGATTCCTGTTATAGGGACGTCAGGTGGAGGTGGTTCCTGTGGTGGTGTTTCCGGAGGTATAATTTGCCCCATGGAAACTTGCGAAATACCCAAGAGCATACCTAACATTAAAATCCGCATAAGAGAGGCCAACTTCGACATTTAAATTATTGTTTAAAGATCTTTATACCCGATACTTTATTCATGCCAAAAAACTTTACAATATAGATACCTGTAGGGTAATTGCTCACATCAATTGCCCCTTTTTTGCCTTCAGGATAGTTATCCAACTGAATTTCAGTCATCTCTTTACCCGTGATTGTGAATACCGCTATCTTACTAAAATCTTCTGCCCGGTCAGTAGCCAACTGAATACGTAATGATTCGTTGACCGGGTTCGGGTAAACCATTATTCCTTTAAGATTATCCCGATCCTCTGTACCTGTGATCGTAAATTCAAAATCTGCCCATTCAGAGCAACCTCCAGAAGCAACCATAACGGTATACTTGCCCTCATCAATAATCGCAAATTCTTTTGATGTCGCTCCTTCTATCAATTCATCATTAAAGTACCATTGATTACCTGTTTCAACACTTGAACTCAGGATGCCATTGCCAGAATCTTCAATAACAACTCCCGCAGGCTTATGAAGAACAATGGTTGCTGGGTATGTATATGTGGTTCCGCATACATTATGGTGAGCGAGAATTGTAATTTGATTTAAGCCTGCTTTCAGGTTATCTCCTTTAATCCGGAGTTCCAAATTGCCGGAGTTACCCTGAAGCGCATCGGATATTTGCTGATTTGCATAAAAGGCCTGATACATTGTCAATTGCTGCGAATTTTCTACAGTGATCGATACGCTGTCCCCAACACAACTTTCAACACTGAGGACAGAAGCGTTTGCAGCAAACTTCTCATTTTTAAATTCTATAACGAAGCGATGAGCACCAAACGAAGCATCATCACTGGTTACATCAAAAGTATAGTTTGCACCTGAACGGATATCATGTTCACGGTTCAGGAATTTATCTCTTAACATGATACCCACAGACGGATCAAAGGAATTAAACTCTTCAAAATTCAACAAATAGGTTCCTGGAGTAACACCATTTATATCCAGCTGAATAATTTTGGAACAGGAGATTTGTTCAAGTGAGTTAATCGCCAATCGCTCACCGGATTCTATAATAGTCGATAGATTAAAGGTAGTGTTAAAGAGTTTTTTTGCATCATTTTCAGGGTCGAAGAAATCAGATCCATCTTCGCGAAAATGAATAATAGTCTCATCACGAACATTATCTTTCTCAAGTGTTAACCTTACAATATTCTGTAAAGAAGCCTCCCGGAAAAATATGGCAGATTGCCCCGCAGCTTTCACGTTCTCCCGTGCCGTTAAAACAGGTGATGCCGCAGATGCTACTACCCAAAAAGCCTGACCAGTAGGAATATAGCGTGAACCACCATTAGTACCTACCGTCCCGTTCCAGGTGGCATACTGTCCGCCATTACCGTTGTCACGCATATAAATCGTCCCGCCAATGTTCGTTTTCGTCCAACTAGCCGAATTCCAATCAATTGTTGAGGGGTAAGGATTTCCAACCAAATTCCAGCCGTCACCTGTTCCTGGAGAGGCCGTGTACGTAACCGGCAAAGACACAACACCCTGATTTGCAACACCGCGAACATCCCATAACGCAGTAGATAATATGCTACCTAGAACATACATATAGTAACCTCTTCCTGGAGTTAGTACTTCTGAATTTGTTTCTGCCGGAAAGTGAACATACCCATCATTTGCGTTTAGAAAAGTGTCTCCGTTCATATCCGTTATGACAGACTCATCGTATAGAAACATCGATTGGGAGGTTGTACATTGAGTACACGCTGAGGTACCGGTAAATGATCCTGTGACCGGAATTTCATTTTGTATATCTGCTACCGTGGCACCCTGGACTGGTGAGGATATATACCGGTATATTCTGTTGTTATTTGGGCCCTCTATTGCCATGAACCGTTGAACTGTAACATTGCCTGTAATGGCGGAGGTGCCCGTCATAGTCGCTACAGCACCATCATTAACCGGATTATCCGCGGATGATAATATGGTAAATACCCCAGATCCGTCACCATCAGCATCCAGAATTGCATTCGTCACCAGGGTTAACACTCCGCTAAGATTAGCGACACCTGAAACGGAAACATCCGGCACGGCTGAAGTATTCTGAATCGTGATATTGTGGAATGTTGTGGAGGCGGAACCTCCGATTACCTTAGTTGCTGCAGTTGTACTCGTGAATATTACTGTACCTGTACCTTCATTAAAACTTCCATCATTGGTAAAATTACCTGCAAGCGTTAATGATGCAGGAGCGATAAGGGTTCCGGATATCGTTAGATTCTGAAATAGAGGATTAACAGCTCCGGTAATCGTACTTGCCCCGGTAAACTCTACGGTACTACTGGTAGTGCCCCGATTAAATGTTCCATTATTTACAAGATCACCTCCTATAGCAAGCGTTGTACCAGCGGGTGCCGTAAACGTTGTTCCATTATTAATTAAATCATTAAGGACAGATACGCTATTGGCTCCACACGTAAATGACCCTGAGCTAATCACCAAATCACCTGATGCTGACATTGGCCCGCCAAGGGTTACGGTACCACTTGCAGTGCTCGTGATGTCTCTAATAACACCGCTTGTCTCAACGCCTGTGGTCATGCTCACCCCGGTTAGGAGAAGATCATAAGCCCCTCCAGTTGGTACCGCACTTGTCGCAGCAAATGAGGCGTTTGAATGACGGGTAACAACCGCTCCGTCTCCCAAATCAAGTCCGGAAGTATTTAGAAAAATACCATCCAGAAGGTTTAGAGCAGATGTAATGGTTAGTGGAGTGCTCAGGGTGACCAATGTTCCGGAAGTTGGGCGATTGAGCGTAAGTGTACCCAGCGTATTACCTCCTCCGTCAAATGCTATCGTTCCCAACACCCCCGTATTTAGAATATTCAATGCTGAAACTGCATTACAGGAGAAAAAGCCTCCGTTATTTATCAGCTGGCTGTTCAGGGTAACCGTCTCATCTTCAAAATAGAAAATTGACCCTGTTCCCAATGTTAAGTCATCTGTAAGTGTTACCTCGCCATTCGCATCCAGGCTTCCGGCTGTAATGATTAAATCATTCGCTATAGATAGGGTTCCATCTGTTTGAACAACTCCGTCAGTAATATTCAAGGAATTGGTGAGAACTGTATTTCCCGTAACTGTCAGGGCGCTGCCATTAGTCAGGGTAATATTCCTCCCGTTAAAAGCTCCTGTCACCTGAACCGCTCCAGCGGTAATATTCATTGCACTAACTGTACTTGTATTTACGTTCAGATCCTGATTAAAAATTACCGTGCCCGAACGGTTTGATGTTACCGTTTCCAGGCTACCGGAAAACGGAATCAAAACATCTCCGCTTCCATTCAGAATAAGGTTGGTGTTAACTCCCGAAAAACTGATGGTGCTTCCTCCGGAAACATCTCCTCCAAAGGTGACATTGGCATTGGCCGTTCCGCTGGATACCATTATCTCATCTCCCAAGCTAACATCACCGTTAAAAATCAGGCTGCGGATAGCGCTGGTAGTTGTAAAAATTATATTACCACTCTGAATTTCCGTTGTTCCGGAAACCGTTAATGATGCGTTGGAGACATTCAGGTTACCCGATTGAATAAGTAGATTTCCAAGGATCCGGTTTGTTGCCTCGAGCAATGTTACGCCAGATGCATTGTTAATGACGGTAATAAAATCAGCAGCCGGATGGCCATTTCCTAAAAATTGCGGTCCGGGGCCATCATACACAATCTGAGATCCCTGGCCAAAGATACGGGTGGTCACACGCAGGTTACCTGCAGTAGCATTTTGCGCAGAACCAATCTGAATGGCACCAGCCACATCCGTGGACTGAGCGTGGAAAATTGCACCTGCTCCTAATGTAAACGAACCTGTTCCTACGAGCTGCGACTCGCCAACAGCAATAAGTTCATTATTGTCAGCCACGGAATACGAAAGCAATTGAGCGATAACCCCGGTGCCCAGGGCTGTAAAGGTGTGAGATGTTCCATTTGATCCAACAAAATTTACGTTTCCCTGAGCCAACCCGCTTCCCGTCTCTGTAAGGCCACCTGCCAGAAGATCAAAATTACCGGTAATATTCAGCGTACCTACACCATCCAAGCCATCCGCAAACCTGAAATAGTTTGTGGTATTCTGAATGTAATCTCCGTCCACATCAATGGTGCAGTTACCTGTAGAAGTTAGCACAACCCGGGATGTTCCGTTTACTGTAAAGGTTCCATCGATATCGATGCTGGCAACTCCTGTTCGCGTGAATCGAAGTATTCCTGTTCCCGTTGATAGTGCTTCAAAATCACCTCTTGCCACTGCGAATAGACCTTCCAAACTTATTGAACCAACCTGGGCGGGGCAATTCCAGGTAACGTTACCAAAGCTTTGAGACCAGTTGCCGCCTGCACTTGCTGCAGGTCCTCCAAATGTAGTATAGCCCGTTATTAACAAATTGGAAGCGGCATTCCATGACGCCAGAGGGATGGCTCCCTCCGAGTTCATGTACCGATGTTCGTAGGTAGCATTTTCCTGAAAAACCACATTATTACCATTTGTTCCTGAGTGAGTCGCCTGGTTGGAAAGAATTAATGTACCAAATACATCTATACTGCCATTAACCGTCAGGTCTGTTCCTGCCCCTTGCACTATCGTAACTTCAACACCGGATACAATCTCAACTGATCCAGTGGCGGATATTGTAGTCTGATCGATAGAAACATTTGTATTTATGGAAACGGCATGAGCAATCGTTATAGCCGTAGAAGTGGCCGCATCGGGTGTTGATATATCTCCCCAGGTAGCCGGGTCCTCCCAAGGTCCATCCTGAACAGTGGTAAAAACCTGAGCAGATACCCGTGTTGAAACACTTACCAAGACAATAAAAAACAAAAAATAAAGTACTCTGACTCCGTAGTTTAGGACCATCACCATCATTTTAATCTTCAAAGGTACAAATAATTTAAAATCAAGAGTTCTTTGCGCTTAATCCCATGAAAATCAGTCATGTAACCGAAAAAATTCCCCAAAAGAAGCCTTTTTTAATTTACGAGAAAACGATTGAATTCGGATTTACAGAGCTACTGTTTTTTTATAAAAGTGGTGGTTATTTTCAGCTTTTGATATAAAAAACCAGCCATCAGCAGGATCATCAGGATTGGATTGACGATAATCCGGTGGAATTGGGAAAGAAGTGGCGATGATAACTCGCTTGCTCCCTCTAAACTCAACTTGACCAGGAAGTAAACAGGCAGTATAACCACCAGTTCTACCACGAAAAGATACCATGCTGCAGTCAGGTATTTTTTCTCACGAAAGAAAACCACAATTAATATCATGCAAGCCAGGTCATTGGCCACCATCCGAAGAGTCTTATTGAAAATGAAATAGATGTATGGATGAAACTGTGTATCAATACTGATTCCCGAAAGTATAAACTTTAAAAAATTGAACTGTTGAAAAAGAAAAATTGAAAGCAACACAAAAAAAGCTGCCACCATCAGCGCAATTCGTGAACCCACTGACAGGCTAAATATTTTTTGTTGATCGCTCATTGAAATAAATAATCCATACCGCCCAGAGTACAAATACAACTACGTATAAAGCGGCCGTAAAAAGATATTTATGAACAAAGTAAAAGTAGTTCTCGAAAGAGATCGCTACATAATACAAAAGCAATATTCGTATAAGGTTTGAAATGTGTAATATCAACAACCCGATGCCAATAAAGGGTACTATCATTTTTTTCTTTCCGCTGAAAGCGAGTACGAAAGCAATGAATACGATCATCACATTAATACCATTGCAGCCTTCATAAACACTGATGACAGTATGACCAGAGCGTTGCAACAGCACAGTAGGTTTTTCAGTGCTATTTGTAGCCGAACTCTGCTCACCAAACCAGGAAAGAATTACGGATGCCTGATAACTAACAGAGGATGTTACCACATCCGGTTGGTTACCAAATGATTCAACAAAGACTCCATACAACAGATTACCGGCTATATAAATCCCCAGGAACTTCCCGAGAAAAATGAATGCTGGTCTGAATTCGTGTAATACATTCATGATTTCTGCCGCGCAGGTATTCCCTTTAAAAGACAATTGTCACCAAAACTCCGGGTCATTACGGCTCCAGCTCCCAGACGGGCATTTGATCCCAGCGAAAGGTTCTGCAATATCTTTGCTCCTGTTCCGATAAGCGTACATTCTCCGACAGATACATTTCCGGAGATATTACTTCCAGGCATTACCGATGAAAAATTCCCAAGCCTGACATCATGCCCGATTGTACAGCTCAGATTGACGATTACAAAATCACCCACATCAATTCCGGTAGTGAAGCAGCACCCGGCAGTAATTACCGATCCTTTTCCGATGCGATTCACCGTGGTATCAACCTCGGCCCTGGGATGAATAAGTGCCGGAAATTCAAGCTTGAAATCAGCAATCCGGTTGAATATTTCTTTCCGAACCATCGGGTCCGCTATTGCCAGGATCAACGCATGACCCATTCGTCCTTTCAGGTAGTTCATATCCCCCAACACGGGAAGATCATCAACCAACTCACCTGCTCGTTTACCATCATCACAAAATCCTTTCACCTGCCATTGCGGACTGTGACTGTTGATCTGGCGAAGAAGCAAGTTTACTTCTCTTCCAAATCCACCGGCACCATATATGATGATATCCTGCATGCGCGTTCAATTTAAAACTCATTCCGTGCGGATCACGAAGAGGAGCCCAGATTTAATTCTACAATGGAAGCAATTCTATCAAGATCTTCGTTGCTCAGGCTGCTTCCGGAAGGAAGACACAATCCATCTCTGAACAAATTTTCGCTTACCTGTTTTCCATAAAAGGGTGTATTCGAAAAAACCGGTTGAAGATGCATCGGTTTCCAGAGCGGCCGGCTTTCAATATTATTTTTTTCCAATGCCAAACGAATCTTTTCGCGGCCTTCGGCTGAATTATTTTTTGACTTTACCCGTATACATGTAAGCCAGCGGTTGGAAAAGCTCTCTTTGTGCTCGGGTTGAAATTCAATAGAGGAGATCTCCTTAAATCGATCCGTGTACCAATTGAAAATCTCTCGTCTGCGGGAAACCCGCTGATCCAGTACTTTCAACTGTCCTCGGCCGATGGCGGCTGAAATATTGCTGAGTCTGTAATTATAACCAATAACCGAATGCTGATAGTGAGGAGCCGCATCGCGCGCCTGCGTGGCCAGGAAACGGGCTTGCTGGATCCAGTCCAAACGGTCAGAAACCATCGCCCCTCCTCCGGAAGTTGTGATGATCTTATTTCCATTAAATGAATAGATACCTATATCTCCGAACGATCCCAGCTTTTGTCCCCTAAATGTTGCGCCCAATCCTTCAGCCGCATCTTCTACAACAGGTATCTCATATCTCCGCGCAATCTGCATGATCGTATCGATCAATGCGGGCATTCCGTAAAGATGTACAACGATGATGGCTTTAGGCCGTTTGCCTTTTTTTATCCGGTCAACGATAGCCTCTTCCAGCAGAATGGGATCCATATTCCAGGTCTCTTCATCGGCATCTACAAAAACAGGTGTTGCCCCCTGGTATACAATAGGATTGCAGGAACCTGCAAATGTGAAGCTCGAGCAAATCACTTCATCCCCTTGTTTGACGCCCAGAATAATCAGTGCCAGGTGAATCGCGGCTGTTCCGGATGATAATGCTGCGCAGTGAGGAACACCATTATAAGTTGCTAATTCATTTTCAAAGTTATCGATGTGTGGTCCGGCAGGTGATACCCAATTGGTATCAAACGCTTCCTGTACAAACCTGATCTCGTCTCCGCCCATATGCGGAGGTGATAAATATATTCGTTTATCCATTCTTAAAGGTCAAACTAAATCCTAAAGCTTGTTATATCTTTTCACTTTGCCGGGTACTCCAGTTACCACAGCATAATCCGGCACATTACCCACGATAACACTTCCGGCTCCAATGGTAACCCATTTTCCAATAGTAACGTTTTGAATGATCGTTGAACCGGCACCAATTAGCGTGCCCTCTCCTACCTGAACTCCACCGCATACAATGGCCCCTGGCGCCACGTGTACAAAATCTCCCACATGACAATCATGGTCAATGGAGGATCCGGTATTAACGATTACATGCTTTCCAAGAGTTGTCTCAGCATTTATAATTCCACCCGCCAGCACAACTGTTCCATCACCGGTCTTTACTGAAGGGGAAATTCTGCTGAACGAATGTATTACCTTACCATAATTTGACTGTGTCAACTCGGCCAGTCGCTGGCGAACTGTATTTGATCCTACGGTTAAAATCACTAATCCCTCACCTACTTTGTTCCGGTCAAATTTACCCGATACAGGAAAACCCAGGATCGTTTTAACGGCTTCATTGTCATCAAATACTCCCGTCACTTTACCACCTGAAGCAATCCACGCTTCAATCACTACCTTCCCATGTCCACTGGCTCCGTAGAAAAACATTGTGTATATATCTTAATTGTTACCGTTAAACTTTTCGGCTGTAGCCACACCTCTTCCTGATATTCCCTCCGCTTTAAAAACCTTCCGTATGGTGATGAAAAGAATCTTTATGTCCAGCCACAAGCTGATATTTTCTGCATACCAGGTATCAAAGGCAAATTTTTCCTTCCATGAAATGGCATTACGACCATTCACCTGAGCCCATCCGGTTATGCCTGGCCGCACTTCATGGCGCTTTCGTTGCGCAGGTGAATATAGCGGTATGTATTCCATCAGCAACGGACGGGGACCTACCAATGCCATATCACCTTTTATCACATTGATCAGCTGTGGCAATTCATCCAGTGAACTTTTCCGCACCAGCTTACCTATGCCCGTTAATCGTTTTTCATCTGGTAAAAGTTCACCTGCCGCATCACGCTGATCAGTCATGGTTTTAAACTTGATCACCCGAAAAGGCCGGCAGTCTTTACCCGGCCGGAGCTGCGTGAAAAACGGAGTACCTTTATTCACCATCCCAAGTAATCCTGCCAGGATAATAAAAACCGGAAGCAAAATAGTAAAGGCTGTTACAGAAAGAATCAAATCTATTACCCGTTTAAAAAATACGCTATACAAGTTTTAATCGGTTTTGTATTTCAAGGACATATTTACGCGCGAGTTCCTGACGATCAAAATTTTCACGGGCATATACATATCCCCGCTCACCCATCGCCTGACACAGCGACAAATCACCCGACAAGATTTCAATCTTGGTTACAATATCGTCAATATTCTCCGGCTCAGCATATAGCCCACATCTGGCATCTTCCACCAGCTTTCGCGATACCCCGTCAATAAGCATCAGAATAGGTTTCTGGCATGCCATGTAATCAAAGGTCTTATTGGAGTATACCGTCTTGAATGTGTCCACCCGTTTCAGTACAGAAGTACCTGCATCGGATGCGAGGATATACTTCATTACATCCCGCTTGGGCATGGAGTCAACAAACTCTACATTGGTTAGTTCCCTTTTTTCGGCTTCAGACTTCAATACTGGCTTTTGCATTCCATCACCAATGAGAACCACGTGCACATTGCTTTTGCGCATTCGTTCAGCAACGTCCAGAAGCTGAACGAGATGATTGGCTACACCATGTGCACCAACATACGTGATCACGAAATGATTATTCCAGCCTCGTGCTTGCCGGAAGGCTTTCGCATCAAAATCATTAAGCAGGTGATCTGATAATGTAAAATCGCAGGCATTGGGAATAAAAATAATTTTCTCCGGATCGATGTTCTTATTCAGGATAAGTTTTTCACGGAATGCAGGTGTAAGAACATTGATAAGGGTCGCACCCCTGTAGATAAATTTCTCAAACCCGTAAGCAAACCGGATGATGAACTTGTTGGTGAGCACACCCGTATCAACAGCGGATTCAGGCCAAAGATCACGCACTTCAAATACATAGGGTACCCGTTTAAGCCGTGATGTGATCCAGGCGATAATACCAATAAATAAAGGTGGTGATGTGGCAATGATTACATCGAATTTCCTTCCTTTCAATTTGAACAAAGCACCCCAGATGCCATACCATACAAAGGAAAAGTAAGCCCACAATCGACCGACAAAATTTGTATTGTACTCGGGAGACACGTAACACCGCAGCACCTGCAGATTGGGTTCATATTCTGACTGGTGATATTTCAGACCGACATATTTATCCGGCACCTTTCCCGTAACATAATTCAGCATGCCGCATAATACCGTCACGTGATGCCCTTCACTAACCCATACCCGGGTCATCTCATTGAACCGTGAGCCACCCGGATCATCTTTCTCTAAAAAATACTGATGGATCAATAATATATTCACGAGAAACTGATTTGCGTTGTCAAGGTATCATTTATCGTGGTGAATTCGATCTGCAGACCATCTTCGAGCACACCATAGGTAGGCGAAAAGTATTTCATCGTTTCTGTCCTGACCACATCACCTGACGCGGAAACCGTATGCACCTGGATTTCATCCCGGAGTTCCGGATCTATATGCCACAACTGTCGCACAGAGTTGCCTGACGCTCCCGTGATCTGATCGGAAACGATCAATGTCTTTTTTGTTTTGTGGATATCAATACTTCTTTTGTGTGTTATGCTTCCGAGATGGTTGAATACGGAAGCTTTCCCCGTAAAGGTAACCTGATCTGTTTTCTCCTCCCACCTGCCGGATAAACCCTGCGACCAGTTAAGCCAGATGAACCGGGGACCTTTCAACATCTGATCATTATCCCCGATCATGACCGTATTATGTGATTCCGTTCCGGAGAAGTACCTTACAACTTCCGGTTCGGCATTATAGCGATAAGAGCCTGCGTCACGCAGTATGTTTTTTCCATTATGCCAAACATCGAGATGAAGTTCATCCGCCTGTGACGGGCGATCTTTATAGCGAACGCAATTTATCCATACCATCAGATCCTGCTGACGATACATATATAAACCTCCGGTAATGAATGCATGACAACCATCAGGAACCCGGATAGCTTCGTACCTGGCTAAACCACGAACACCGAACCACATACGGTCTTCAAATTTCCGCTCATAACAATTTGCTGATGTGAGCAGATAATGAAGCGCATCCAGCGATGGTCTGAAATCACGGAAGGAAAGATCATTCCAGTGAAAAAAAAGAGAACCGTCATTGGCTCCGTAATTCGGCAACTGCCCCGAGACAGGATCCTGACAATGCAACAACAATTTCAGCGAAGCATAAGCACGTTGATATACGATATCAGCGAAACGTTCGTCATGTTCATTCGCCAGTGAAATCCCCCACGTCAGTAACTGGATCACCACACGATGGTAATTAAAGCTGAACTGGAGGTAAGCCCCATCTTCATAGATCTGATACGCGATCTCTTCTTCAAACCATTTTTTTCCGGATGTTTTCCATTCGGCTGCTTCGTCAAAGAAAGGAAAAAGTAACCCCGCTGTATACAGGGCAAGCGTCTCAGTTACCGCATGATTATTCCGGACCGCAATACGTGAAAAGTGAATGTTTGACCGGACATGACGAAGCTGCCAATAGATGGTAAACATTATTTTTTGAAACCGTTCTTCCGTAAGACTTTCTGCATCGCGGTAAAAATAGAGCGCCAGTGTCCAGTTGAAAACACGCAGTGAAGTTTCCTGACTGCAGCGATAATTCGGTCCCTGGTTAATGGGATTATGATGAATCCAGCTTTCGATCTGTGAGAATACCCACTCCGATGAATCCATACCTGATTGTGCATCATGACGCAGAATAGTCTGCAGAAAAGAAAACCGGCTTCTTTCCCACACATATTTGATATCACCATACACGGGGTGAAAATCCGGAATGGCCGTCCAGTGTTCCTGGTTATTGTACCGATGACCTGTTGTGAAGTTCGTTAACCAGTCATCGGGATTAACAGTCTTCCATTCGCCCTGAAAATAGTGGACCTCTCCTTTTCGGATACGATTTGCTTTTTCTGCAAGCAGAGCCGAGTGAAAACCGGAAGCATAAAAGTCGTTCCGGGAATGAAAGAAAAATGCGGGAGCTTCCTTTCGCCACTGATCCCGTGTGATCCAGGTTTTAAAATGCGGATTAACCGGGTAGCTTCTTTTCAGAAGACCGCTTTTGCGTTTGAGTTCAAATACTATTCGGAAAAGTACATACCGAAGCCCCATGGATCGGGCTAATCGGTACCACTGAAGAAAACGCGTCATTCCTGCAAAGAAACAAGAATATCTACAATCCGCGAAGCGGTGTTGCCATCCCATTTCTCCGGGATCTTCCCTTTTTTCCACTTACCTGCAAACAGAACATCCAGCGCAGGTTTGATTGCCGAAGGACTTGTTCCGATCAGTTCGTTAGTCCCTTCGGTGACGGTCTCCGGTCTTTCGGTAGAATTTCGCAGCGTCATGCAGGGAACACCCATAACGGTTGTTTCTTCTGTAATACCACCTGAATCAGTGATCACCACTTTGGCTCTTTCCACCAGGTAATTAAACTCCAGGTACGTCATCGGATCAGTCATGTGCAGGTTGGCAGCGTTGATGTTCAAACCTTCCAGCATTTTACGTGTGCGGGGATGAACCGGAAATACGAGTGGCAGGTTTCTGGAATTTTCAATAATAGCATGCAGCAAATTCCGGAGTTGTGCTTCTTCATCTACGTTCGCGGGACGATGAAGGGTCATAACAATGTATTCTTTTTCCCGAAGACCAAGTTGCTTCCACAAAGGTGGCTGAATGAACGATGCACGTTGCGTCAGCAAGGTGTCGATCATCGTGTTGCCCACAAAAAATATCTGATTTTCTTGCACTCCTGCCTTCCGAAGGTTGTTGTTCGCCACCGCTGACGTGGTGAAAAAATAATCCGTGATGCTGTCGGTAACAATACGATTAACTTCTTCCGGCATGGTCATGTCACCGGAGCGGATGCCCGCTTCAACGTGCGCGACTTTGATATGCTGCTTTTTGGCAACAATGGAGCACGCCATGGTAGAGGTTACATCGCCTACCACCAGGCATAGATCGGATGGCGTATCCATCAGTAATTTTTCATAGCCGATCATGATCCGCGCAGTCTGTTCAGCTTGTGTTCCTCCCCCCGCTCCAAGGTTTACATCCGGATCAGGTATACCGAGCTGTTCAAAAAAATTGTCGCTCATGTTTTTGTCATAGTGCTGCCCGGTATGAACCAGACGGAAGCGAATACCCCCAGCCTCTTTTTGTTTTTTCTGTATTGCTTTTATCAGGGGTGCGATCTTCATGAAATTGGGGCGCGCACCGGCTATAAGATCTACTAACATCTTAATTCAAGATTCAAATATCCAAATTCTTTTACCGCTAAGACGCAGAGGCGCAAAGCAAACGCCATGTATTCCCGTGTAAGCCTTGCTGCTTCAGTGCCTGCAATTATATACTTTCTGCAAATTAAACATTTATCCAACGTGACTCCTGCAGACTTTTAATAGCTGCAAAACTGGCACGCGTGGTATTGACAACGGAATCAAATGCAATCAGTTCTCCTCCTCCATTCTTTATCCGATCCACCAGCAGCTGAAATTGGTTCTGGTGTCCCTTGTCCAGGGAAGTTTTAAGGGACTTGAATCCATTGAAACCGAAACCTTTGGTAACACACCAGTTATCGATTACAGCGGTGCGCTCCTGTGAATAAATCTCGACACGCTCTTTAGCATAAGCCTTGCTTCCATTCGCAAAATAGTTAATCACCGCATTGGAACCATCAGCATACCTGAGCAGTATGCTGGCGTTATCCGTGTTAGCTTCAGGGCTTGTTCCCATGGCATTCATATTCACAGCAACCACGTGACTTCCGGTAAAGTAAGAACACAAATCAATGAAGTGACAGGCTTCGCCAATAATCCGGCCACCACCGGTCTGCAGATCATGTACCCACATATTGACAGGAATAAATCCGGCATTCATGGTGGCTACAATATTCATGGGACCATTTCCCAATACTTTCTTTAAGGCTATGCTGTGCGGAGAAAATCTCCGGTTGAATCCAACGCTGACAGTAAGTTTGTCTGATTTTTGGAACTGATCTATAACGGAATTCAACTGATCATCATTCAACGCCAATGGCTTCTCCACGAAAACATGTTTTCCCGCCCGCAGGGTTTCAACCACCTGATCAGCATGCAGGTTGTGGCGTGTGGTGATCATTACCAGATCAATTTCACTATCGGCCAGAATGTCTTTGTAATTTGTTGTACTGTTTCCAAAACCATACTTCTTTGCCAACGCAGTTCCCGAAACACCTTTCGCGCTGGCAATGCTTTTAAATGAAGCTCCTGTTTTTTGCAATGCCGGAAGCATGGTCATCTTGGTGAAATTACCAGCCCCGATTATTCCCACAACGCCTTTTTGTCCGGCAAAGGATCGCTTGTTTATAGAGACCGTATTGGAGATCGGCTGCTTTTGTTCCGGATAATGCAACACCGATGCTATCGAAGCGGATGATCCGATAGCATCATAAATGCGTCCATATTGCTCCAGCGGAATCTGTTCTGTGATCAACGGTTTAACCTGTACGGTTCCGGAAGCCATCGCTTGTAGTACAGATTCAAAATTTCTTTTCTCCGTCCAGCGAACAAACGGCAACGGATAATCTTTACCCTGCTGTTCATATTCATCGTCATATCGTCCAGGGCCGTAGGAACAACTTACCTGAAAACTCAATTCCTTTTCATAGAACTCCGCACGGCTCAATTCAAGTCCGATCACTCCGATCAATACAATGCGTCCGCGCTTGCGACTCATCCGGGCAGCCTGTGAAATGATGTCATTTGATTTAGCTGATGCGGTGATCAATACAGCATCTGCACCTATTCCACTGGTATAACCTTCAACAAATTTTACAACATCACCATGTTTGCTGTTAAAGGTCGTTATACCGAAGGTAGTGGCAAGCTTCAGCTTTTCTTCATCGAGATCCACTCCGACCACCTGGCATCCATTCGCTTTCAGCAGTTGTGCTGTGAGCAATCCAATCAATCCGAGTCCAACGACAACAACCGTTTCACCAAGTGTTGGATTAGCCAGGCGTATCCCCTGCAAACCAATGGAACCGATTACCGTGAATGCTGCTTCCTCGTTGGAAACCGGATCCGGAATCCTGGCTACCAGATTTTGAGGAACACAAACGTATTCCGCATGTGGCCCGTTGCTCGCTACACGATCACCAACACTGAAACCGCTGACACCAGCACCCACCTCCACGACAACCCCTGCATTGCAATACCCCAACGGCAAAGGCTGCTCAAGTTTATTAAATACAGCCTCCAGTGTAGGAAGAAGTCCTTCGGTACGGATTTTATCCAGCACCATTTTCACTTTATCCGGTTGCTGCCTGGCTTTCTGAATCAGGTTAGCCTTTCCGAATTCCACCAGCATTTTTTCTGTACCAAGCGATACCAGAGAGTGCGTGGTACGAATGAGCAGAGCCCCTTTAGTTACAACGGGTACTGGAATTTCTTCAAGCGAGGTTTGGCCGGTTTTAAGGTTTTGAATGAGTTGTTTCATGGTTGATTTCAATTGCCCGTGCATACCAATTGCCAGCCTTCAGATTATTCCGCTCCATTCTATCGAGACGGTATTCGTTGGTAATTAAGAAAACTTCATAATCCAG
>DASXWH010000288.1:0-2891 GCA_036503775.1 Ohtaekwangia sp. | reverse complement strand
GACGGCCGTACTTTGTATTGTTGACCCGTTCTCAATCGATATTCCCTTCCGTTCCATTGACAAACTGGCCTCGCTCGGATATAGTTTTCTCATACCGTACACCTTTACACTGAACGAACGGAAGAATGTTGAATATTATCTATCCGAAAACCGGGAGAAGCTGAAAGCTTATATCGGGAACAGCGGCTATGACAGCCTAAAAGCAACGGCTGGCAATGCACAGTTTTATAAGAAGCTTGTACGCCTGTACCAGAACAATATGCTGATGCTGGGGCTGAACACTTCGCTTTCCGTGCATAAGCTTCAGTCATCGTTAATAGATCTGCCGGCTTATTATATGGGATTTTTCTCACGGCAGTTTTCGACCAAAGCCATTCAGAACGACATACAGGCTTCGGATCATCTTCAGTTTGAATTGTTTAACTGATTCCCAAAACCATTGTACCTTTGAGCCATGATTAAAGTAGGAGAGATTCTCGTTTCAGATGATATTGCCGAAAAGGAATTTGTCTGCAACCTCGACAAGTGTAAAGGAGCCTGTTGTGTGGAAGGTGATTTTGGCGCACCGCTGGATGAGGATGAGCTGGAGATACTGGAAGAGATCTATCCGAAAGTGAAACCCTACCTGTCGAAGGAAGGCATTCGTGAGATTGAAAAACAAGGCAAGCATACTACCGATGATGATGGCGATCTGTGTACACCCGTGATCGATGGCCGCGAATGTGTCTATGCCATTTACGATAAGCAGAAGGTACTGAAGTGCGGCATAGAACAAGCCTACCTCGATGGCAAGATAGCCTGGAAGAAACCGATCTCCTGTCATTTGTATCCGATCCGCATTACGAAGAAGAAAAACTTCGAAGCCCTGAATTACCACAAGTGGCACATCTGTTCAGCAGCCTGTGCTTTGGGAAAAGAACTGCAGGTGCCGATCTATAAATTTCTGAAAGATCCGCTGATCCGGAAGTATGGGGAGAAGTGGTATACGGAGTTGAGTGAAGTGATTGAGAAGAAACCTGCTGCTCCGGTTAAGAAGTCCGTGAAGAAACGTTAATCGTTAATCGGGTGTGTGCGGCCTGGGTGTGACATTGATGGTAGAGTATTAAACACCAAAACCCACACCACGAATAACGAATAACGATTAACGAAATCAACAAAGTCCAATCCTTCTCGAAAGATCCGAACTGAACATATTCTTCGGATCATATTTCTGCTTGATCGCCAGCCAGTCCTTATGCTGAGGATACATGGCTTTGAAAGTAGCTTCATCGAGGTAAGCATCTTTGCCCAGGTAGATTCTTCCGCCTGCATCCTGCACCATCTTATCAAGTTTCTGTGTGAAGGGTTTGAGCTGAGGTGTAATGGGAAAATCAATCGCGAAGGTATAGCCTTCAAACGGGAAGGAGAGTAATCCACCCTGTTCTTTTCCAAAGCGCTTCAATACATTGAGGAAAGGTATGCAACCACTCTTTGTTATCTCCGTGAGGATCTTCCGGATATTTTCTTTTCCGTTCTCATCCGGTATTACGAATTGATATTGAATGAACCCACGCTTTCCGTATCCACGATTCCAGTCGTTGATGCTGTCCAGCGGATAGAAGAACTTATCGTAGTGTGCAAAGGGTGCTCCGTTCTTTTGAATAAAATACAAGGCTGTGTTCAGTATTTTCACAGTCAGTGTATTCAATGTAAAATTCGGCAGGTAAAAAGGCACCGTGATCTTTGCACGCTTTCCGAGTTTCAGTGGGTTTGACTTTAATTTATCCGGAAGGTCGGCAAGCGTTGCATGATTGCCCATGGTAAGCACGCCTCTTCCCAGACTTTTGCCTGTCGCCATCGAATCAATCCACGCTACTGATGAAGTATACTTTTCTTCGCTCTCATCAATCGCTGCCAGCATCTCATCCAGGTTCTTGGCTGCTTTTGCGCGTTGAACGAAGTATGTTGTTTCAATTTTTCTCAACTGTATGGTAGCGGTGAGAATTGTCCCCAGCAATCCTAATCCACCAAAGTTGGCCCAGAACAGATCGCTGTTCTCTTCGCGGCTGGCTTTCAACACGCGGCCATCACTGAGGAGTATGGTGAAGTCATAAACGCAATTCACAAAAGAACCATCAGCATGATGGGCTTTACCATGCACATCGTTGGCAATTGCACCACCGATGGTAATGAACTTGGTTCCTGGAGTGATCATGGGAAACCATCCCCGCGGAGCGAGGTATTCGATGATATCTTCGAGGCTGGCACCGGCTTCGCACACCAGAATACCTTTCTCAGCATCAAAGGCCAGGAAGTGGTTAAGCTTCTCCATCTTGATAATACCATGCTGAAGGTTAGTGGCCTGGTCAGCATAGCTGCGGCCTAAACCGCGTGGAAGTACTTTATCAAACGTTAGCGATTCTTTTATCTCAGCTACGGTGCGGGGGTAAACTACTTTGCTGGGAGCATCAGGAATGTTTCCCCAGCCGGAGAGGTGTTCTTCAATGGCGTGCATACGTAAAGTTCTATAGACCTGCGAAAATACGGAAAAATGTGGTGTTTGCTCTCCTCAGTTTGATCGTGTCCATTTACAATATGGACATCATAATTAATTCGTAATCTTAAAGGAACAAATAGCCGTCAAATACCTCATTGAATTAGAGGTATTATTTTCTGAATTGATCATAAACCCGGATATGGGTAAAGCCGCCATGAAATTAGACCTGGCTTAAAGAGTTTTTCAAAATCATCACATGTTGTTTTCTATAGAATCTTAAACGATAAGATTCGCATCGTTAGAGTATTGCATGGGAGCAGGGATGTTCTGAAATTCTTTGACGAATAGCACAACAATTAAAAAAGGCTCCCGTTTCCGGAAGCCTTTCGCTTATTTTATTGTAGATAAATCGAAG
>DASXWH010000287.1:0-4167 GCA_036503775.1 Ohtaekwangia sp. | reverse complement strand
TACCAATTAAAAAAAATAACCCCATGAAAAAGCTATTCTTCCTTTTGTATGGCATCGTTGCCTATGTGATCTTCTTTGGTACCTTCTGTTATGCCGTTGGTTTTGTAAGCTCGCTGCTGGTTCCCAAAAACATCGACAGTGTTCCCGAATCTCCGCTTGGTTTTGCACTGTTGATCAATGCCGCGCTGCTGACCTTGTTTGCCGTTCAGCATAGTGTGATGGCACGTCCGGCATTCAAGCGCTGGTGGACACAATTCGTGCCGGAGCCGATCGAACGCAGTACATATGTACTGCTGGCCAGTCTCTGCCTGATCGTGTTGTTCTGGTACTGGCAACCCATGGGTGGGGTAATCTGGCAGGCACAATCAGAGACACTGCAGACGCTGCTGATCGCGCTCTCCCTGTTCGGATTCACGATCGTGCTCGTATCCACTTTCCTCATCAATCATTTTGATTTGTTCGGGTTACGGCAGGTATGGTTCTATGCCACCGGCAAGCCCTATACATCCTTGCCGTTCCGTACGCCATTCTTTTATAAATATGTGCGCCATCCGCTGTACCTCGGTTTCATGATCGCGTTCTGGTCAACACCTACCATGACAGCAGCACATTTGTTCTTTGCTGTGATGACAACCGGTTATATGCTCGTGGCCATCCAGTTCGAAGAACGTGACCTGGTGAATCATTTCGGTTCCACCTATTCAGAATACAAGCGCACATCGCCCATGTTGATTCCCTTTACGAAGCGGCCCCGGGTTTTAAAGAGCAAGGAGGCTTAAGACTTCTACCATATTATAACCGACAGGTGTCATGAAATACAACCGTAAGCATCAGGTTGGCGGCCGGCTGTTGTCTATACTTTTGGTCATCGTGGCAACTGTTGGCAGCCTGGCACAAGGAACCCTGCGTGGAAGCGTAACCAACGGAGCCGATAACCTGCCGGGTGTAACCACTTCACTGCTCCGGACTGACTCTACCTTTATAACCGGTATGGTCACCAACCCGGATGGTACATATACATTCAGCCGTGTATCATCCGGGATTTATCTTGTACGCGCATCGATGGTGGGTTACGAAACATTCCTGTCAGGACCGATACAGTTCGAAGGTGAAGACGTTGTGTTACCGGAAATTATTTTGCGTGAGTCTACGCTAACACTGGATGCTGTTGAAGTTACCGATCGGAAGATCGTCTTCGATCAGCAGCCCGACAAACTTGTACTGAATGTGGCATCGAGCGTTACCGCTTCGGGAAGCACGGTGCTGGATGTGCTGCAAAAATCACCCGGTGTAGTCATCAACCGGCAGAACAACAACATTGCTGTCAATGGCCGTTCAGGCGTGCGCATCATGATTGATGATAAAATACTGCAGGTTCCCGCGGACGCAGCCCTGCAGATGCTCGATGGCATGAACGCAGAAGGAATTGAAACGATCGAGCTGATCACAACCCCGTCTTCGCAGTATGATGCTGATGGTGGTGCAGGGATCATTCATATCCGAACTAAAACAAGTGATCAGGCGGGTACCAACATACTGGCAGGGTTAACGGTTGGCGCGCGGTGGGCCGAAAATGCAGGCGCGACCATCAATGCCAGCCATCGCTCAAAACAGCTCAACGTTGCTTTGGATTATTCATTTCTCCGCAATCATAACCTTCACATCCTTGAGTTGAACCGGGAAATGCTGGTGAATGATTTTAATCAACATCAAAATGTTTACAGTCACCGGGAGAACATCACGACACAGCAAAACCTCAGCCTGGGTGCGGAATGGTCGCCTTCAAAAAATACAACGGTCAATCTATTGTTCACGGCCTACGAACGCGACTGGAAGCTGGACGCAGATACGCAGGAACAGTATATCCTTTCTGCCGACTCCGCCCGGACGAGCAATACCTTGATCTATGAATCGAATGTGTGGCAAAGTGTTACCGGTTCTGCTGGCGTGACGCATCGCTTCAACGAAGTCCATAGTCTGGCATTGGGTACGGATGTTCTGTACTATCGGAACAACAACCCGTCACAGTATCAAACCACAACACCGGGAGATGATCCTGCAGAAGAGACGCAGAGTGAATTAACAAAGACAACTCCGATTCACGTTTTCGTGGCGCATTCCGACTATACATTCAAACCATCAGCGGTCTGGCGATGGGATGCAGGCGTCAAGGCAAGCTTCACCCGTCTCGATAACGATGTCTCCACGATGCGTTATACCGATGGTACCTGGCTTAGAGACACGGCATTCACTTCGTATTCTGACCTGGAGGAGAAAATCACAGCTGCCTATCTGAGCGGTCAATGGAACCCGGATGCTGCGTGGCAGATCAACGCAGGCTTGCGATATGAATTTACACAGACCCATATCGGCACACCATCAAACAATAATCTCGTGGATCGCGCGTATGGAAACTTCTTTCCCAGTATTTCCATCCAGAAGACCTTCGGGATGGAACAGGATATCGCGGTGTCGTATTCACAGCGCATCACGCGACCCACATACAATGACATTGCTCCCTATGTTTTCTTCTGGGCATCCAACGCATTTTCTTCCGGGAACACGGCATTGTATCCCTCCATGTCAGATCAATTTACGATTGCTTACCGGTGGAAGCAGTGGAATATTTCAGTGCAAGGAACACGTGCTTCGAAAGCCATAGTATTCCTTCAGCCGGAGCGTGTGTCACAATCGGCTACCGTGATCTACCGGTCGCAGAATACAGACTACTCCGGCACACTGGCGCTGGTGGGATCTACCGCTATTCCGGTCGCGCACTGGTGGGAAGTAACCTGCGCATTGACGCTGCAGTATCAGCGCGTACGGACTTCACAACCGGAATATACCGTTGTACGGGAGCTACCGGGACTTCACGCTAACCTCGTCAGTCAGTTCCGGCTTCCCAAAGGTTTTTCATTCGAGATATCCGGAATGTATCAGTCAGCATCGCTGAATGGTATAACCTGTTTTCGTGCACTGGGATCACTCAACGCGGGCGTACAAAAAGCCTTTCGAAAAAACGGAACGCTTCGCCTGGCTATGGATGACATCCTGGCAACCAATGTATGGAGGTTGAAAGCAGATTTACCCGGGAGTACATTTTCATCAGCGTTCCACTACGACTGGTTCAACCGGTACATCAGACTCACGTATTCTTTCACGATCGGTAACCGGATGCTGAAGGCAGTAACCGTGAAGCGGGGAGCGGAGGAAGAGCGCGGCAGGGTAACGGATTGAAATGAAGAACACAAGTCTTTACCTCATCTGATATTGTCGTAATTAATAAAACTGCAACTGTTCATGAGACTTCTTTTTGTCAGATATTTGGGATCACTTTATGATCATGAACAAGCGGAAAGGCTTCACTACCACCATACTTCATTCTGACCGGCAGCTTAAGCCGGAATTCGGAGCATTGCACCAACCTGTTCACACCGCTGTTACCTGGGGATATGAAGATGTAAATGACCTGGTCGATGTATTCCAGAACAAGACGAAGGGATTCGCATACTCCAGGCAAGGCAACCCAACCGTAGCGGCTCTCGAACACAAGATCACGCAAATGGAAAATGGCGTTGGTACGGTGGCGTTTTCAACGGGTATGGCCGCCATCACCGCTACGTTGTTGTCCCTGATCAGGGCTGGGGATCATGTGATAGCCAGTTCATTTTTATTCGGAAATACACGAAGTCTGTTGCAGACACTTTCCGGGATTGGTGTAAGCGTATCCTTTGTCGATGCCACCGATGTAAAACATGTCGCTGATGCATGTACATCCCACACGCGGATGGTGATCGTTGAAACCATCGCTAACCCTGCTACCCAGGTTGCAGACCTTGAGACCATCGGGAGCTTCTGCCGGGAGAAAAAAATCCTGTACGTGGTGGATAACACGATGACATCACCGTACCTCTTTCAACCCCGGAATGTTGAAGCGAGCCTGATCATCCATTCCCTGACGAAATATATCGGTGGTCATGGTAATGCACTCGGAGGCAGTGTGACAGACACCGGAATATTCGACTGGCAGGAATTCCCGAACATTGCCGAGGTGTTCAAAGGAAAGATCGCTCCTGACCGATTGGGGTTGACGCAAATCAGAAAGCGTGGCCTGCGTGATAGTGGAGGAACGCTTTCACCGGAAGCAGCACACAGTATTGCCGTTGG
>DASXWH010000286.1:0-28181 GCA_036503775.1 Ohtaekwangia sp. | reverse complement strand
AGGGATCATTAAAGAAAGCGGTTTGAAAAAATTCAACGCGATGTTGAAGTCAGACTATAATTTCTTTAACGACCGGGTTAAGGTGGAATTACTTTTACTTGGTGCGCACGTTGAACAGGCCTCTGCACCGATCGGTAATAATTCGAGCACGGATGGAAGTCTGATCAGCCAGGCTCTTCAATGGAATCCAACACGCCCGTTGTTTGAAGACGGTGACTTTCTTCAGCCCGGTGGTGTGGAAGCCAACCCGCTGGCTTTGCTCAAGGCGTATGATGATCAGTTTGTCATGAACCGCATCATCGCCAGCGTAAAACCTACGATCAATATTGCAAAGAACCTCGACTACAGTGTTCAGATCGGTATTGATCATACACACGGTACGCGGGAAGCCAGCCTGAAGAAGTTTTACCTGATCAACAGTGCACCTAACCTGGGTCAGGCTTATTACGGCACGATGGTTCGTACTTCTGAACAGATCTCCAATACACTGAGCTGGAAAAAGGATTTCAATACCATTAAACTGAATGCATTGCTGGGTTATGAATACCTGCGCATCCGCGTGGATGGTAAAAATCTTACAGCAAGCAATTTCACGTCTGACGACATCGATTTTGTTAAAGTACTTCAGAATGCTCCGGCTGCAAATACCGGTATGAGTTCAGTAGCTCCTCCGGATAACAAGCTGCAGTCTTTCTTCGGTAGAGCGGATCTTAACTATCAGGATAAGTTTTTGCTTACCGCTACATTACGCGCAGACGGTTCAAGCAAGTTTGGTGAGAACAACCGCTACGCGATGTTCCCTTCTTTTGGTTTTGGATGGAACATGCATGAATTCGGTTTCGTGCCGGAAAGCATCAATCGTCTTAAACTTCGTTTGGGCTGGGGAGAAACCGGTAACCAGCAGTTCCCGGAAGGATCAGCTACTGAGCGCTGGGCATTTGGTTCCGGTGGAGGCTCAAGCACCTTATTCCAGACCAATGTTGGAAACCCGAACCTGCGTTGGGAAACCACACGCACCATTAACATGGGATTGGATATCGAATTATTTCAATCCAGGCTTGCAGCTACTATCGATGTGTTTGACAAGAAGACTGAAGACATCATCTTCTTCATGACCACGCCTCAGCCTGGTCCTGCTGTGAATTACTGGACAAACTTCGAAGACTCGTATATCAAGAACACCGGTCTGGAACTGACGCTTGACGGTTGGATCATTGAAAACTCGAACCTGAAATGGCAGTTGGGTGTAAATGCTACCTTCCTCAAAAACAGCTACGAATCAGACAATGATGTTACACTGCTTACCGGAACGATCAGTGGTAAAGGATTGTCGGGTGTAACCACGCAGGTGATCACTAAAGGTCAGCCGCTCTATACCTACAAGCTGAGAGAGTGGACCGGAATTGGCGAAGACGGATTTTCAACCTACGAAGGCTTTGATGATGTGAGCCAGTCTTCACCCAAGTATTTCTCCGGTGATCCGCTGCCGGATATGTTGCTGGGTATTTCTTCTACCGTAACGGTTGGAAACTTTGATGCGACCATTAATTTCAACGGAGCTTTTGGTCACCAGATCTACAACAACACGGCCAACGCCATTTTTATCAAGGGTAATCTCGGTACCCGGAATACTTCACGTGATCTGATCGGCAATGGTGAAGATGTTGCCAACGTTTCGGCAGCGTCAACACGCTTCCTGGAAGATGCAGACTTCATTCGCCTCGCGAACTTGTCGGTTGGATATACCATTAAACCAACCGGTGTCTTTAAAAAGATGCGTGTGTACTTAACCGGTCAGAACCTGGCAGTGTTTACGAACTACTCCGGATTCGATCCTGAAGTGAACACAGACAAGAACTTCAATGGTGTTCCTTCTTATGGAATTGAATATACACCGTATCCGCGTTCAAGATCATTTATAGCGGGTGTCACCGCATCATTCTAACCTGAATTAATAAACAGATGAATATGAAAAGTATACATAAATTCTCCGTGCTGTTTACGGCAGCCATACTGGTGCTTTCCGGATGTTCATTGGATGAGGAGTTACGCTCTGATATTTCAAAGGAAACAGCCGACAAGCTGAGCGAGGAGGGGACCCTGGATTACAATGCCATGCTGGCCGCTGCCTATAATTCCACTTATACCTTTTTAACACAAGACCGTATCTGGTCTTTGCAGGAGCAACCTTCAGATGAGATCATCCCGCCAACACGCGGAGGTAACTGGGATGACAACGGTGACTGGCGTGTATTGCATGCGCATAAATGGAATTCGGAGCATACCTACATCACGCAGTCTTTTAATGAGCTGCTGACCGGTGCATACAATTCACTCAACATCCTTCAGTTTGAGGAGGCCCCTGCAGATGTAAAAGCACAGGCCCGATTCCTTATGGCGTTTTATTATTACCATGTACTGGACATCTGGGGAAAATTTCCATACCGTGAGCCAGGCTCTGACCTGCTGCAACTCCCGGTGACCATGGAAGGAGCAGAGGCAGTAGATTTTCTGATCGCTCAAACGGAACAGGCTATGGATGCTTTGCCAAGCGGATCTCTGGCCAATGCCGGAAAAGCCAACAAGAATGCAGCGCATGCGCTGCTGGCCAAACTGTACCTGAACCGCGGAACATTCAACGACAGAACAGCTCCCACCTTCGCGGATGCGGATATGGATAAAGTCGTAGCACATTGTGACGCGATCATTTCCAGTGCACAATACAATCTCACGGATATCTACTTTAACAATTTTACTCCGGATAACTCTACGGTGTCAACGGAGAATATTTTTGTTACTCCGAATACATCCGGTGTGGGGCAACCTTTTGGTAATGGAATTCAGTCACGCTGGTTCTGTACGCTGAACTATGCGCACAATCCCAGCGGATGGAATGGTTTTGCCACACTCGGTGAATTCTACGACAAATTCAGCGACACGGATATCCGCAAGCATTATGAAGACCCGGTGGCCGAAGCTAACGGAGGATTCAATATGGGCTTCCTGATTGGTCAGCAATACGACAAGGACGGCAATGCATTGGCGAATGTGGTTTACACACGCGAAGTGAATCTTATTGAGAAAGGTACAAACCTTGACTTCACCGGTATCCGTGTAATGAAATACAGACCTGATTTTGCACTTCCGTTCCAGCCGGGTAATGACTACGTTCATTTCCGCTATGCGGATATTCTCCTGATGAAAGCTGAAGCGTTACTTCGTTCCGGTAATTCCGGTGATGCACTTCCGCTGGTAAATGAAATCCGTAACAAGCGCATCGAACCGGATGCACCATTTGCTTCACTTACCCTGGATAACCTGCTGGATGAGCGCGGAAGAGAATTGTACTGGGAAGGTTACCGCAGACAGGACCTGATCCGCTTTGGTAAGTTTCTGGATTCCCGCCCCACTAAACCCGGTGTTTCAGATACAAGGTATCTCGTGTTTCCTATTCCGGATGCACAGCTTGCAGTTAACCCTAATCTGAAGCAAAATCCTGGATACTAAGTGTTTTACGTTTTGTTTGGTTAAGAGTGATAGGTTGTCCTGACGGATAACCTATCCTTTTATTCTGAAGAGTAAGTATGATGAAGACTTTGCATCTGATAATAGCCGGTTTGCTCAGCATGAGTATACTAAGCTGTTCGGAAACGAATCAGCCTGTGAAGCTATTTGATAAACTTTCCTCGTCAGAAACAGGAATCCGTTTTGTAAATACAGTAGAGAATACAGAAGACTTTAATGTATTCGGTTATCGAAATTTTTATAATGGCGGTGGGGTTTCGATAGGTGATATCAACAACGATGGCCTGCCGGATATTTATTTTACCAGCAACCTGGGAAAAAACAAGCTGTACCTGAACAAAGGCAATTTTGAATTTGAAGACATCAGTACATCGGCCGGAGTTGAAGGTACGAAAGCCTGGAGCACAGGTGTAGTCATGGCGGATATCAATGCCGATGGCCTGCTTGATATTTATGTCTGCAACGCAGGGTATCTGAATGGCGATGACCGGGAAAATGAATTATTCATTAACAACGGTGACCTGACATTTACGGAACAGGCGACTGCGTACAACCTGAATGAAAATGGATACACTACACATGCGGCTTTCTTTGATTATGATCTGGATGGCGACCTGGATGCATACATTCTCAATAACAGTTTTATTCCGGTCAATACTCTTAACTACAGCAACAAGCGCGAAGTATACGCGAAAGACTGGCCCGTTAAAGATTTCCTGAAAGGTGGTGGGGATAAACTGCTTCGGAACGATAACGGAAAGTACGTGGATGTCACCGAGACTTCAGGTGTTTATGGAAGCCTTATCGGATTCGGTTTAGGTATTACCATAGGTGATGTGAACAACGATCGCCTTCCCGACATGTTTGTATCAAATGATTTTTTTGAACGCGATTACCTGTACATCAATCAGGGTAATGGAAAATTTTCAGAAGAGCTAGAAAGCTGGATGCAGCACACCAGTCTGCAGTCTATGGGAGCCGATATGGCTGACATTAACAATGATGGCTACCCGGAAATTTTTGTTACAGAGATGCTTCCGGACACCGACTTCAGGTTAAAGACAACCACCTTATTCGAAGATTATAAAGTATACAACTATAAACTGCAGCAGGGATTCTATCACCAGTACATGCAGAATACACTGCAGCTTAACAATGGCAATAAGTCGTTCAGTGAGATTGCCTGGTATGCCGGTGTAGCGGCTTCTGACTGGAGCTGGGGTGCGCTGATGTTTGATGCCGATAACGACCGCTATAAAGATATTTATGTGTGCAACGGAATTTATCATGATGAAACTAATCAGGACTTCATGAATTTCTTTGCCAACGATGTAATCCAGAAAATGGCACTCACCGGAAAGAAAGCCGACCTGGATATGATCATCGCGCAGATGCCTTCAAGTCCTCAGAACAATAAATTCTTTCATAACAACAAAGACCTCACCTTCACAGACAGTGGAATCGAAAATGGATTTGATACACCCTCATTCTCCAATGGTTCGGCTTACGGTGATCTGGACAACGATGGTGATCTGGATCTGGTGATTAATAATGTAAACCAGGAAGCGTTTGTCTACCGCAATAATGCAAATAGCATTTCGGGTAATCACTACCTGAAAGTATCCCTGAAAGGAAAAGATAAAAACACATTCGCTGTCGGGTCAAAGATCACAGCATGGTGCGGAAAAGAAAACATAAATTTTGAGCTGATCCCTACGCGGGGTTTTCAGTCATCCATTGATTATAATCTTGTTTTCGGTTTGGGTGAATCAAGATCAATTGATTCACTGATGATACAGTGGCCGGATAAATCGCTTACCGTAATGAAGAATGTTAAGGCTGATACACTCCTGTACATCGATCAGAATAATTCCAACACGGTGATTCCGGATTATCCGCAGAAAGCCCCCGCTACACTGTTGACGGAAAACAGTACTGAATTTGTTCGCCACCAGGAAGACGGTTTTGTCGATTTCTACCAGGAGGGTCTCGTCATGCGGAAGCTTTCCAATGAAGGTCCCCGCACTGCAGTTGGTGATGTGAACCATGATGGTTTTGAAGATGTATTTATCTGTGGCGCAAGCGGGCAATCAGGCCAGCTTTATCTGCAAACAAAAAAAGGGTTTACGCTGTCAGCTGCACCATTTAAAAATGATCTGCGGTATGAAGATACGGCCGCTGAATTCTTTGATGCCGATCAGGACGGAGACCTCGATCTGATCATCGGCTCCGGTGGAAATCACCAGCCCCGTGAATCCGAAGTAATGCAAAACCGAATATATGTAAATGACGGACAAGGTAATTTTAAATTAAAAATTGATGCGCTTCCATTAAGCGGGTTCAATACAGGTATCATCGTTCCCTGGGATATCGATCACGACAATGACCTTGATCTTTTTATTGGCAGCCGCAGTGTACCGGGGATCTATGGTGTTTCGCCACGAAGTTTCCTGCTGGAAAATGATGGCAGGGGAAAGTTTACTGATATATCTGCAGGTTCACCTCATTTGAAAGACCTTGGCCTCATCACCGATGCAAGCCTTATTCACATTGCCGGAAGTACAGATCCTGAGCTTGTCATTATAGGGGAGTGGATGAGCCCTGTAATTTTTGAAGTGAAAGACAAAAAGCTGGTTGAAGTAAAGTCCAATCTCCGGGACTTCAGTGGCTGGTGGTATGCAATTGCGTCAGACGATTTTGATGGCGATGACGATCAGGATCTGGTTCTGGGAAATCGTGGAGAGAATTTTTGCTTCACAGCCTCAGCAGAACAACCGGCTAAACTCTGGCTCAATGATTTCGATAACAATGGTATGATCGAGAAGATCATTACACGCAGTATCGATGGACGCGATATGCCTGTTCCGCTGAAAGGTGAGCTTACACAACAGATTCCTGGCCTGAAAAAAAAGAACCTGAAGTTCTCGGAGTATGCTTCCAAATCGATTCAGGATTTATTTACCCCTGATATTATCAGCAGAACGGAAGTGAAGCAGGCGAACTGGTTTAAATCCATAATCGCCATCAATCTCGGTAACGGCAGCTTTAAGATTGAATCTCTTCCGGGCGAGGTTCAGTTTTCCTGTGTAAATGCTATACAGCTTGCTGACCTCAACGGTGATGAAAAGAATGATCTTATCCTGGGCGGTAATTTTTCGGGATTCACTCCGCAGTTTTCAAAACTCGATGCGGCTTATGGTCATGTACTGCTGAGCAATGGCAATGGATCATTTGCACGGATCGAGAGCACAGAGAGTGGTTTTTTTGTGAAGGGTGATATTATGGATCTGGTGTTGGTGGCGGGCCATCGTAGTCAACAGTTGCTCGTAGCATTGAATAATCAGAAACCCCGGATGTTTGATTTGAAAAATAACAATTGAAGCACGCTATGGTCTTACAAAAGACATGCATACGGTTTTTAATTCTCCTGAGTGTGGCCGGTATTACCGCGTGCAATGACGTGAAGCAATACCAGTTTGAATTACTCCGGAAAGCTGACACTGGTCTCGACTTCCAGAACACACTTCAACAGAGCGTTGACTTCAATGCGCTCACGTATATGTATTTTTTTAACGGTGGAGGGGTTTCAGCCGGAGATTTCAACAACGATGGAAAAACAGATCTGTTCTTCACCAGTAACATGGGGCAGAACAAAATGTTTTTGAACGAGGGCGACCTGAAATTCAGAGACGTTACTGAACACGCAAAGCTGGAAGGCATGGGAGGATGGAATTCCGGCACATCCGTGGTCGATATCAATAATGATGGCCTGCTCGATATCTACGTGAGTTGCATCGGCAATTACGGGAAGATCAAAGGGCACAACCAATTATACGTTTGTCAGAAACTTGAAAAAGGTGTTCCTGTATTTGCGGATGAATCAGAAAACTATGGATTGAATCTCGTTGGCTTCGGTACACAGGCTTCTTTTTTTGATTTTGATCGTGACGGTGACCTGGATATGTTTCAATTAAATCACTCCGTTCATGAAAACGGCACCTTTCAGCCGCGCGAAAGTTTTCAGGGGACTGCTCATGCGGAAGCGGGCGACAAGCTTATGCGAAATGATGGCGGAAAGTTTGTCGAAGTCACACGCGAGGCGGGTATACTCAGCACAGCGGTTGGCTACGGATTAGGTATTGCTACCAGTGATGTGAACCTGGATGGCTGGCCGGACATCTACATTGGAAATGACTTCCATGAAAACGACTACCTCTACATCAATCAGCAAGACGGCACGTTTAAGGAAGTGCTGAATGAACAGATCATGCATACCAGTAAATTCTCCATGGGCATTGACATGGGTGATATTAATAATGATGCATGGGCTGATATTATTTCACTGGATATGCTTCCCTATGATCCTAAAATCCTGAAAGCTTCCATGGGTGAAGACTCGTATTCATTGTTTCATTTCAAGTTGAGTTACGGTTATAACTTTCAATGCGCCAGAAATAATCTTCAACTCAATAATGGGGATAACACGTTTACCGAGATCGGCATGTTTTCGGGGATCTATGCTACAGATTGGTCATGGTCACCGCTGCTGATGGATTTTGATCATGACGGATATAAGGATCTTTTTATAAGCAATGGTATTCCAAGAAGGCTGAATGATATGGATTACATCAATTTCAGTCGCGCGAACGAGGAACTCAATTTCAAAACGCAGGCTGGAAAACTGGAAGAAAAGGACCTGGCAATTATCACCACATTGCCGCAAATAAAGCTCCCGAATAAATTCTATAGTAACTCCGGTAAGTTGAAATTCAGCGAACTCAATACAACTATAAAAAATAATGAGCCTTCATATTCTAACGGAGCAGTTTACGCTGACCTGGATAACGATGGCGATCTGGATATTGTGACCAATAATATTGAAGACGATCCCTTTGTTTACAGGAATATGACAGTCGAAAACAGTAAGTCAAATCCGTCAAAACTCCGGAGTTATTTATCCTTTACACTCAAAGGCTCTGACAATAATATAAATGGAGTAGGAGCAAGGATGATTGTATTCAAAGGTGACGAACGGATTGTTTCAGAGAATTATCCGGTCCGGGGATTTCAGTCCAGCGTGGCTCCCGGTATTCATGTGGGTGTTGGTGATACAACTCAGATTGATTCGGTGATCCTGATCTGGCCGGATCAGACTTTTGAAAAACTGGATCATGTGCATTTTAATGCCGATAATAAATTGGTCTGGCATAAAGGTCTTCCGGCATTCAGATATGATGACCTGAAAAGAAGAGTAGCTACTCCATTTCAGGCTAAAGACATTACTGCTGAAACCGGAATTGATTTTGTGCATAAGGAAAACATCTCCTTTGTTGAGTTTAACCGTGAACCCCTGATACCGTATATGGTTTCACGCGAAGGGCCCGCTGTAGCTGTAGGTGATGTGAACGGGGATGGCCTGGACGATATATTTTTTGGCGCAGCCAAATGGAAACAAAGTGCAGTGTACGTTCAGCAAACCGATGGTACGTTCCGGGAGAACACCAGTACCACTATTCAGAATGATAGCACATTTGAAGATGTTGACGCTCTGTTTATTGATTTTGAAAATGATGGTGATCAGGACCTGATCGTAGCTTCGGGAGGAAACGAATTTTGGGGAGAGAGTGAGTTTCTGAAGCAACGCATCTACCTGAATGACGGGCGCGGTAATTTTTCACGAAGATTTATTTCAGACGAAGTATTTGTTACGGCTTCCTGTATCCGGGCAGCTGATTTTAATAGTGATGGGTATACAGACTTGTTTGTCGGTGGTCGTGTAGAACCGAATCACCATGGAAGAATGCCCCGGTCTTATCTGCTGGAAAATAAAGGAGGGGTAAAATTTGAAGACGTAACCGAAAGACACGGACGCGAAATATATGAAGCGGGTATGGTAAAGGATGCCTCCTGGAGCGATATCGACAAAGACGGTGATCAGGATCTGGTTGTGGTTTCCGAATGGCAACCGGTTAGAGTTTTCATAAATAAGAACGGACAATTCCGAAAGACTGATCTCAGTAACAAAAGCGGGTGGTGGAATTTTGTCTTGCCTGACGATCTCGATGGTGATGGTGACATTGATTTGATAGTCGGGAATGTGGGCACGAATTCCAAGCTTCAGCCTGCAGAAGAAAAACCGGTTCGCATGTATGTCGAAGATTTTGATGGTAACGGTCAGCCGGAACAGATATTAACCTATTACCTCTCGGATAAGGAGATCCCGTTTGCAAGTCTCGCGGAGCTCACCAGGCAATTGCCGGTTCTGAAAAAGAAATTTCTGTTCTCACGGGATTTTGCCGCAGCATCATTGATCGATGTATTCGAAAAGGAAAAACTGGATCGGGCATCGATACTAACCGCAACCACTTTCGAAAGTGTCTACTTTGAAAACACTGGCCCCGGGTTGACTTTCAAAATACATTCATTGCCTGACCGCCTTCAATTTTCATCATTGAAAGCAGCTTGCTCATTTGATTTGAATGGAGATGGAAAGAAGGATGTAATAACCGGAGGAAATTTCTATGAATGCAATGTAGAGATGGGACGATACGATGGAAATTATGGTAATGTGATTTCCATGGGTACGGATAATAAGGTCACTGTTTCTGATCTGGGTAACCTCAAAATAAGAGGTCAGGTCAGGAAGATTGCACCGGTAACAATACGTGGGGAACGATGCTTTATAATCATGCGGAATAATGAGCCTGCACTTATCATCCGCGAGGAGTAAGTAAGCCAATATTCCATTGATATTTTTAAGCATCACAGGTTTTGTAAGTACTTGATAGACATACTTATGAAAATTTGACCCCGCTCTTTTTTCTTGATTTTGAAGATACAAATTGTCGACCCCCACAAGGCCGGTTTTTTTTGTATCGCACAGGCTGCAATCGATTGAGCGTAGTTCGATGATTTAGCCTGCTAACCCAGACAATTAAACCCTAACCTATGAAAACCTTACAATCCTTCCGAAGTGCATTCCCCGGTTTGCTTTTGATGGTGTTTGCCGTATTGCTTTCTGCCGGACTATTTGTGTCTTGTTCCGATGATGAAGGCACGCCCACACCTCCCACGATTTCCTCATTCAGTCCGCACTCGGGTCTGATCGGAGCAGATGTTGTCATTAACGGTACCGACCTTAACCGCGTAACCAAAGTAGAGTTTGGTTCTGTTATAGCCACGATTGTTTCAAAAACGAAAGACGAAATCAAAGTTGAAGTACCACCTGGTGCTTCTACTGCTAAGATAAAACTGAAATATGCAGAGGGGCATATTTTAACCCCTGAAGATTTCACGGTAACATTCAGAACGATTGTAGTATCTGACTTTGAAGAAGAAGATGTAGAAACCGTTTGGGGGAAATCGGAAGATGCCGGAGACATCGATGTAAGTGAATTTGCAACAGAGGGCGATAATTCCTTCTTCAAGCTTAAAGGTGCAGACAAGAATACCAATCATTGGGTAGGCGGACGCTATAAAGGAACCGGTAATCCGGAAGTACCACTAGGCGTTGAAGAGAAAGATGCATCAAAAGTATTTTTCAATTTTGATATCAAGAGTAATGCAGCGGTTACACCAGGTGCTGAGCCTCGCTTCAAACCGGTATTTTATGTGTACGATGCTACAGCCGGATCAAAAAAGAAGAACTGGGAGTGTGATATCAAAATCACCTGGACCGAATGGAAAACCATAAGCATCAGCGCAGATAAATTCCGTAGATATGACGGTGGTTTCGTTGATTTTTCAGGCAAAATAGAAACGGTTTCAGAAGTGGCCCTTTACCTGAGCGGAGGCATTAACAGTGTCTATGATTTTTCTATTGATAATATACGTTTCTCGGAAGGTGCACCGCTGGGTCAGGTGGTGACTCGTGAGCCCTAACAAAAAAAAGATTTTAGTCCTTTCCTGTGCGAAGCAGGAAAGGACTTATGTAGACTTCGTAAACCCATTACCGCTAAATGAAAATATACGCTGTTTTTTTCCTTGCTTTTATTTCGATTGGTGCCGCTCACGCGAGTGCAAAAAAGAATACAATTAATACGATAAGCTCTCCTGATAAATCGGTGTCGGTAATTTTTCAATTGAAAGATGGCGTTCCGGTTTATAATGTTCAGCGAAATGGAAAGCCGGTAGTGAATGATTCCCGTCTTGGATTCATACTGAAAGACCTGCCGGCTCTTAACGGAAATTTTAAGATGACCGGAACAAAAGTTTCTTCCGTTGATGAGACCTGGTCACAACCCTGGGGAGAGGTAAGATCCATCCGGAATCACTGTAATGTGCTTACCATTTTTCTGGAGGAAAAAAACGGACTGAAACGAAAAATGAATATCGTTTTCAAGGTATATGATGATGGTGTTGCCTTTCAATATGAAATTCCGCAGCAACCTAACCTGAAGGATTTTATTATTATGGATGAGCTCACGGAGTTTTCCATGGCGTACGATTTTAATGCATGGTGGATCGAAGCCTATGGTGATAATATGGATTCCGAATACCTGTATAAACGCAATAAGGTCAGCGAGCTGAAAGAAAAAGTACATACTCCGCTTACCATGGATTCAGGTGACAGCCTGTATGTGAGTATTCACGAAGCGGCATTAGTGGACTATGCTTCTATGACATTATATAGTACAGGGAATCAGGTATTGAAAAATGATCTGGTGCCGTGGGCAAGCGGAATTAAAGTGGAAGCATCTGCTCCCATGAAAACGCCCTGGCGTACCATTCAGATTGCAGATAATCCCGGTGAACTGATTACTTCATATTTGATTTTGAATCTGAATGAGCCGAATAAATTGAGTGATGTATCCTGGTTAAAGCCTGGGAAATACAATGGTATTTGGTGGGGGATGCATATCAAGCGAAATACCTGGGAAGGCGGCCCTGCTCATGGCGCTACAACCGAAAATATGAAAGCATACATTGACTTTGCGGCTGCGAACAACCTTTCCGCAGTTTTAGCAGAGGGATGGAATGAAGGCTGGGAAGGCGACTGGACTGTATCCGGCAATTTCAATTTCACAAAACCATACCGTGATTATGACCTTGGTGAATTAAGCCGTTATGCGAAAGAAAAGAACATTGCACTGATAGCCCATCACGAAACCGGAGGTAACGTAAAAAATTATGAACGTCAACTGGAGGATGCATTCAGGCTACTGGAAAAATATGGAATACATCATCTCAAAACAGGTTACGTAACCAAGCTACCGAACGGTGAACATCACCAGGGACAGTTTATGGTTCGTCATTATCAAAAGGTAATGGAGATTGCGGCAAAGCATAAGGTGATGCTTGATGTACATGAACCGATCAAGGACACGGGTTTACGAAGAACGTATCCCAATATGATGACGCGCGAAGGTGCGCGAGGAACTGAATACGAAGCCTGGAGTACCGGGAATCCACCGGATCACACTACCATACTACCTTTTACGCGATGCCTGAGCGGCCCTTTGGATTACACACCAGGAATTTTTGATATCATGATTGAAAGCTTATCAGAATTCCGGGTGCACACAACGTTAGCCAAACAGCTTGCCTTGTATGTCGTGATCTACAGTCCGTTTCAGATGGCGGCAGACCTTCCCGAAAACTATGAAGGTAATCCGGCTTTTCAATTCATCCGCGATGTTCCGACAGATTGGGAGAAAACAGAGATTCGCGATGGAAAAATCGGAGATTATATCACCACGGCCAGGAAAGACAGGAACAGTGAAGACTGGTATGTTGGAAGCATTACCGATGAAAATGCAAGAACACTGACATTGAAACTTGATTTTCTGACATCCGGAAAAAAGTATAGCGCAGAAATCTATGCGGATGGACCGGGCGCTGATATGGAAACAAATCCACTACCGGTTAGCATCAGTAAACAGGAAGTAACATCAGATAGTGTTCTTGAAATTAAACTGGCTCCGGGAGGCGGACAAGCCATACGTTTTCATTTACTGAATTGAAACTTTAACCCGAAGATGATGAAGGCAAAAATTTCATGTTTTTTACTGGCACTCCTCGTGTTGGGATGTGGAGGAAGTGATGATGACTCGCCCAATAACACAAACAATCCACCACCCTTTACGCCAACGGAGATGGATCCAAAGCCAGTAAGCAAAACTGAAAATGCGAAGATCTATGTTCATCTCATGCCTTGGTTTGAAACTCCTGAGACTAATGGCGGCAACTGGGGGAGTCATTGGAAGATGGCTAATAAAAACCCGAATGTAGTTGTCGATGCATCAACGGGGAAACGTCAGATTGCCTCTCATTATTATCCCTTGATTGGTCCATATGCATCCAGTGATATGGATGTGGTTGAATACCAGTTGTTACTCATGAAATTATCCGGGATTGATGGTGTGCTCATTGATTGGTATGGAACAATCAACCTGTATGATTACCCGGCCAACCTGAGAAATGTTGAAGCATTTACTTCTTTGATGGATAAGGTAGGTTTGCAATACGCAATTGTATATGAAGACCAGACTATTAAAGCAGCGCTTGATGCGGCTAAAATTACGGATGGTGTAGCAGCGGCAAAAGCTGATATGAATTATATGCAGACAAAATACTTTAATGACGTTGACTACATCAAAATATCAGGTCAACCCTTACTGCTAACATTCGGACCACAGTACTTTCAGTCATCCGCAGCATGGACAGATGTTTTTTCTGTACTTACACCAAAGCCCAGGTTTTTTACCCTATGGAATGAATCTGCAGAAGCGGGGTCGAATGCCAGTGGGGAGTATGCCTGGGTTTACCAGAACACTACTCCACATCTTGACCACCTGGACAATTTTTATAACAAGACTTTTAGTGGCTTGAGGATCGGATCGGCCTATCCTGGCTTTAATGATTATTACCAGGAAGGTGGCTGGGGCGATGGATACTTTGTTATTGAGCACGATGGAATAGAAACTTTTAAGACCACACTGAAGAAGGCTCTGGATCACACAGATTATGTTCAGCTGGTAACCTGGAATGACTATGGGGAAGGTACCATGATTGAACCCACAATGGAATTTGGGTATAGCTTCCTTACATTACTTCAAACCACGCTGGGTGTTGTTATGACGGAAGATGATCTTAAACTCGTTGCCCGTTTGTATGCTTTGCGAAAGGCAAATAAAAATTCCGTTCAAAAACAGAAGAAACTGGACCAGGTATTTTATTACCTCGTTTCCCTGGAATTGGATGATGCCCGGTTGCTGATGGATGAAGTTGAAACTGAATAGGCCAGAAGATACACTTAATCAAATCCCACTGGTGATGTTATAATCTTTGAAGGATTTTTTGATTTCCGTATATAATTTTTGATCTTACCCGGACCCTCAATCGATTTAAAATCATTTAGAGACCTATTCGTGTACAGGGCTATGAGATCATTGGTATGCATCTTTTTTTTAGTGCTGGGTTTATCAGCGTTTGCTTCCGATCGTGACAGCCTGCTCCTTAGTCTTAATGAAACGATTGCGAATAAGGAAACTTTCGTCAAGGCGAAACTGGAACGCATTCAGAAGTACAGGCGTCAGCTTACGCATAGTGATCCGGTAAAGAGATTCGAACTGTACAGTAAGCTGTATGAGGAGTATAAAACTTTCATTTACGACTCAGCATTTATTTACGCCCGGAAACTTCAGGCTTTCTCTTATAGCTCCGGGGATGTATCCAAAGTAAATTATTCCAAAGTAAAGCTGGGGTTTATATTGTTATCGGCAGGCATGTTCAAGGAGGCATTGGATTCCCTTCGGGAAGTCGATACGCATACACTTCCGGATACAATAAAGCGGGAGTATTACGGTATCATGGCCAGAACCTATTACGACCTGATCGATTTTAATAAAGATATATTTTACAAGCCACTCTATTTACGATTGGGTAATCAATACATCGACTCCGCTATAACATTATGTGAAAAAGGATCTAAACAATACTTTACATTAAGTGGTCTGAAGAATCTCAAACTGGAGAATTTTGATGGGTCGATTGAAGATTTTGAAAACCTGATCCAGTCGTTCACGTTGTCAGATCCTGAATTTGCTGTAGCATCCAGTACGCTTGCCTATATCTACCTGGAAACGGGAAACATCAAGAAGGGTACTGACCTGATGATCAGGGCAGCGATGGCAGATATCCGTTCGGCTACCAAAGAAACACTGGCCTTGTTGAATCTGGCTGAGCTCTTATACAAAGAAGGAAACGTAAAGGATGCATACTTTTATGTGAAGCATGCCCGAGATGATGCTAATTTTTACGGATCACGTATTCGTAAAATTCAGGTGGCCAGTATTTTTCCGGTAATTGAAGGTGCACAGCTGAATACGGTTGAACGTCACCGGAGACTGCTTTTCTTTTATGCACTGGCAGTAACTATTCTGTCAGTGATCATTGTTGCATTTGCTTACATCATTTACCGTCAGTATCAAAAATTAAAGGCAGCTGAGCAGGCTATTATTGATGCTAACAGCAGCCTGCAGGAAATAAATCACAAACTTCGGGAAGCAGATAAAATTAAGGACGAGTATATCGGATATTATTTCAATATCAATTCGGAATACCTTCAAAAGATAGAAGCGTTCAAAAAATCAGTAGATATGAAACTGATGACGAAACGATTTGAGGACATTCGTTTGATTGTCAATGGCATCAACCTGAAAAAAGAACGTGAAGAACTGTACTACAGTTTTGATAAGGTTTTCCTGAAATTGTTTCCAGGATTTATTTCAGACTTTAATTCATTATTTGAAGAGCAGGATCGTATTGTGATAAAAGATGATCAGCTTTTGAATACGGAGCTTCGCATCTTTGCGCTGATCCGTATGGGAATTAATGATACGGAAAAGATTGCCAAGATTTTGGATTATTCGGTCAATACAATCTATGCTTACAAAACACGGGTAAAAAGTAAGTCGATTATTCCAAACGAAGAGTTTGAAAAGCGCATTATGGAGATTAAGGCCATATAAGGCCTGTTCTGTTATTTCAATGGTAGCGATACGATACAGGTAGTTCCCTTACCTTCTTCACTTTTGATTTCTAATTTTCCCTGATGTGTGCTGATGATCCGGTCAACAAGTGAAAGCCCAAGGCCGGCACCAGGTATAGAAACTACATTTGTGGCTCTGAATAGTGGAGACCGGATGCGCTGAAGTTCCTGTGATGGAATGCCGATACCCTGATCCGCCACCGATATATAAAGATGTTCTCCGGATTGCTGAATAGATACATGTATTTCATCAGCCGAATATTTGTAGGCATTATCCAGAATATTTAACAAGGCAGTTTGCAGCAAGAGTTCATTGGCTGTTATGTATACGTCAGGTATTTGTGAATCAAACAATATTTTTCGGTCGGCATGATGCAGGTGAAAAGCTGCAAGTGTTTCTTCAAGCAGATTTTTAACACGCACATTATTCATTTCTGATCGTGAAGAACCTTCTTCCAGGCGTGCCAGGGTCAGAAGTCCTTGCGTTGTTCGGGTAAGCCGCTCAGATTCCTGAAGTACAACCTCCAGGGTGCGTTGATATTCTTCTACCGGTCTCTTGCGTGCCAGCGCGAGTTCCACCTCAGCCATGATGGCTGTCAGTGGAGTTTTAAGTTCATGAGAGGCATTCTGAACAAATCGTTTCTGGGCTATGAACGCTTTCTGGATACGGTTCAGCAATGCATTAAAAGTGATAATGAGTTCGTCAATTTCATCAATCGGATGTTTCTCTTTGTCAAGTTTAAGCCGGTAGCTGAGGTGATCCTCTGTGATCTGATTTACTTCTTCTACTACCCGCTTAACAGGCTTCAGGGCATCACCTGAGAAATACAAACCCGTGAGGTAAGATAAAATAAGACTGATGACCCAACCCGAAAGAGTTGCTTTAACCAGGAAATCCATTTCGCGTTCACCAGGCAAATCTTTATCCGATACAAAGACGAGGTAGAGTTTCCCATTCACAATGTGTTGTCTCCCTACTGTTGTGTATGGGCCACGTTCAGCATTAAATACATTGTTCTCCGCTAAAAAATTAACCCATGCTTTAGAAACCTGAAAGTCACCTTTCTGATGTAAAAGTTTTTTGTCCCGCGAATAAATGGCTGTTGAAGGATTTACGAGATTGAACGACCCTGCAGGCATGATATCCTTTACTTCGGGAGAAGCATAGTGCAAAACTTCAAGACTCGATTGCTGTGTAAGGCGATCGACAAAATCCGCATGAACAAAACCACGGGTAAAAAAATAAATAAAGATCAGGATGGCCCCCGTCACGAGTGCGCTTACGATCATAAAGCGTAATGCGAGACGCTGTCTTATTTTCACTTCTCTGGAATTTTTAAAACGTAGCCAAAGCCGGTGACAGTTTGGATCAGCTTGGGCGTAAAGTGTTTATCTACTTTGTTACGAAGATAATTAATGTAGACATCAATAAAATTAGTTCCGGTTTCGAAGTTCAATCCCCACACCGTTTCGGCAATTTCTTGACGTGACCGTATTTTACCTGCGTTGTTGGCAAGGTATTCAAGCAGTGCATATTCCTTAGCGGTAAGTTGAATGCTCTTTCCGGAGCGCTTTACTTCACGAGCTTCAAAGTCAATAACCAGGTCTGCCAGCGTGAAAACACTTTCATTGCTATTATCTGGTACCAATGTATTTTGTATCACCAGATTTTTTTTCCGCCTCGTCAGGGCTTTGATGCGCGCATAGAGCTCATTAAAACGAAATGGTTTGGGCAAATAATCATCCGCACCGGCCTCAAGCCCAGCAACAATATCATCACTCATACCCAGTGCCGTTAGCATAAGTACGGGAGTTAGTTCATCTGTCTCGCGAAGTTGCTTGCAAAGCTCCAGCCCATTTAGCAGCGGTAGATTTATATCCAGAAGAATCAGATCATAGTTCCCGCTTTTAGCCAGACGTAAGCCTATTTGTCCATCGTAAGCCAGATCGGTTTCATAGCCTTCTTCAGAGAGTCCCCGCTTTAGTACCTCCGCAACTTTAAGCTCATCTTCAACAACAAGAATTTTCATATCAGCCAGTATAAGTCATTTCACGGTGATTCGGTGCGCGGGTATGCTAAAAGTTACTAATTCTAACAGGTTTTTAACGCTCTAATCACATTCTAATTCGGCTATAAGTGCATCCTAATATCAATTGGCCTTAACCCCACGTAAAATTGTATCAGAGAAACAAACATAAATAGCATATGAAGAAGTTAAGCATCATTTTCTTTCTTACTGGCTCGCTCGCTTTTGCAGCACAAGCTCAGGATGGTAAAGCACGTCAGGATAACTATCCATACTGGACTATATCCAAAGATGTTCAGCGTATTCCGTATGGTAATGTAACATTCGTTCCTGCTAAAATTACAACCGGAACAGGTGGATGGGTAATTTCTAAAGGTGTTCAGCGTAAACCTGAAGAAGCACAGGGCGTGGTTACGAAGAGTGGCTACCCTTCCTGGATCATTTCAAAAGGTGCGGCTCGCAAGCAGTTTGAGAATAGTAATAAGTAAATAATAGAGTAAGGTTAGGTAGGGGTAAAGCCACCCGGACATCGTCCGGGTGGCTTTTTGCTTATATATATTATAGAGTAAGGAAATCTCCTTGATTTAATCCACTGCATTATGATCTATTCCCCATTGTTGAAAGCATAAAAGTGCTTTTCAGGTGACTTTTATGTGCTATAAGGACAAAAAATGCAAAAAAGTGGTGTAAAGTGGTTGGAAGTGGTGTGAAATTACTTATGTTTGCTTAGGAGAAAAAGGCAACCACTACGTCTATGACTTTCTTCACCAGTGAATTTGAGAGTAAACTCGATCCCAAGGGGAGGCTGATACTGCCTGCCCGGATCAAAGCTCAGCTTCCCGAAGGGGATCAGGAGCTTGTGATCCGCAGGGGGTTCGAGCAATGCCTCATTATTTACCCCATGGTGGAGTTTAAAAAGGTCTTCTCAAAAATTTCAGGCTTGAGCGAGTTCAATGAAGAATACCGCAAACTTCAGAGGAACTTCTTTTCGGGTACCGCCACAGTAGAACTGGACAGCAATGGAAGGTTCGTGGTACCGAAGAACATGCTTACCTACGCTCAGATCGACAAGGATCTTATCCTGGTCGGCATGGGTAATAAAGTTGAAGTCTGGAATCCAACCATCTATGAGAAGCACCTGATCAACGACCAAAGTGAGCTGTCTAAACTGGCGCAGAAGCATTTAGAGCAGTAGCGATGAGCGGCTATCATAAGCCCGTAATGCTCCAAGAATGCATCGAAGCGTTAAGCATCGATCCGGAAGGCATCTATGTAGATGTTACGTTCGGAGGAGGTGGACACAGCAAGGAGATCCTGAAGAAAATCAAAGGAGGAAGACTGATTTCCTTTGATCAGGATGAAGATGCTAAACGTGAATCTGAAAAGATAACGAGTCGTTCTTTTACATTTTGTCAGGCCAATTTCATGTACATGAAAAAGTATCTGAAGTTGAATGGAGTAACCAGGGTCAACGGCATTTTAGCTGACCTCGGAATTTCATCACACCAGATTGACTCACCTGAACGGGGATTTTCAACCCGCTTTGATGGGCCACTCGATATGCGAATGGATAAAAACATTTCGCTTACCGCAGCACAGGTGTTGAATGAATATCCGGAAGAACAACTCCATAAAATATTCGGGATGTATGGTGAATTAAAAAATGCGCGGACAGCGGCAAAGATCATTGTTCAGCACAGAGTCAATAAGCCATTCGCCCGCACAGAAGACTTAAAGTTGGTTTTAGGAAGTATAGCTCCCCGCGGAAAGGAGTTCAAGTATTTCGCCCAGGTGTTTCAGGCGCTGCGGATTGAAGTGAATGAAGAGATGAAAGCGCTCGAAGATTTTTTGCACCAATGTGGCGAAGTAATGGCAACCGGGGGAAGACTGGTGGTGATGTCATATCACTCCCTTGAAGATAGAATGGTGAAGAACTATATCAACAAAGGGAAAGTATATGGAGAAGTAGAGAAGGACTTTTACGGGAACCAGCTCAAACCTTTCGAAGCAGTAGGAAGGAAACCGGTTGAAGCTACAGCAGAAGAGATTGAGGAGAACAACAGAGCACGGAGCGCGAAACTTAGAATAGCAGATAAATTATAACGTTATCCCACGGTTAATCGGGGAAGTGAATGGGTAAGAGACGAGATTTTTTACGATTAACAGGATAGCGATAGAAATATAATTAGAATAATAAACCCGTTGCGTTGATCGGGGAACAGGTAAGGAAGCGTGATGAAATTTTTTACGGTTAACGAATAACGGATAAAGATTAAGTATAGAATGGAGAATACGTTTAAGATCAAACCCGGGAAACCCAGAAGTGCCAGCGTTAGCAATGGCACAAGTATGTTCTCGGGTTTGGAGAAAAAACTGAAGTTGGAAAGTTATTTCGAAGAAGGTTTCCCAGTACAATATCTGCCCAAAATACTTTTTGCGATGGCACTGGGGATACTTTATATCAGCAATACACACCATGCAGAGACGACCGTAAGAAATATCAATGCGATACAGGCAGAAGTAGAAGACCTGAGAGCAGATTATACAACATTGAAAGCCGATCTGATGTTTGCCAGCAAGCAGTCAGAGGTAGCGCGGAAGGTAAAAGATTTTGGATTAAAGGAAAGCTTAACACCTCCTTTTAAAATAGCTGTAGAGAAAGGTGAATATTAAGAAGTCGATATTATTACGTGTACGGGTAGCGTTTTTGTTCGTCCTGTTGTTTGCTATAGCGGTTATAGTGAAGACTGGCCACATTCAGTTTGTGGAAGGAGAGAAGTGGGCAAAGATGGGTGAACGTATTTCCTTCGATTATAAAAGAGTAAAGGCCACACGCGGAAATATATATTCGGACAATGGAAGCCTTCTGGCTACATCATTACCTTTCTATAAGATAGCGTTCGATGCGACTCTTCCGAAAGACGAGATATTCAACAAGGGAGTTGATTCACTGGCATATCATTTATCGCGATTCTTTAAAGATAAATCCCAAAAGGATTACAGACAGATGTTGAAAGATGCCCGTTCATCTAACAAGCAATACCTTATTCTGAGCAGAAAGCAAATTGATTATCAGGATAAAAAGGCAATGATGCAATGGCCGATCTTCCGCGAAGGAAGACTTCGGGGCGGAGCTATTTTTGAAAAAGTGGATGTTCGTTATCGCCCGTTCTCAAACCTGAGTCGCAGAACTATTGGTTTTGTAAATGAGAACGAAAAAGGGGCAGGCCTGGAATTCAGTTTTGATAAACAGCTGGGCGGTCAGGACGGATTTGCATATTATCAAAAGATAGCCGGTGGTCACTGGAAGCCTGTGTTTGATGCAAACAATGTAAAAGCAGTTGATGGCTTAGACCTGCAGACAACACTCGATATCAATTTACAGGATGTAGCTGAAACGGCACTCCATAAAGCCATGCGTCAGCACAACGCAGATGATGGTCTTGTGGTAGTGATGGAGGTGAAGACAGGCGAAGTAAAAGCGATCTCCAACCTGAGCAGTGACGGCAATGGGTCGTTCTATGAAAAATTCAATTTCGCAGCCGGAAGAACATTCGAGCCGGGATCTACTTTTAAGCTGGTAACCATGATTGCTTTGCTTGAAGATACCAATATCGAACTCACGGATAGCATTAATGTTGGTAACGGAGAATATACATTCTATAATAAAACCGTTCGCGATCACGAGGAAGAAGGATTGGGCACGATTTCTATTCAGGGTGCTTTTGAACATTCTTCCAACGTGGCGATGGCCAAACTGGTGGATAAGCATTTCGGAAATAAACCGCAGAAGTTTGTTGACTACATAGATCAGCTTCAACTCTCCAGGCCGCTGGGAATTCAGCTTGCAGGGGAACCGGCACCTAAGATCAAACGCCCTGGTGAAAAAGGTTGGAGTGGCATAAGCTTACCGTGGATGGCCTACGGCTATGGATTTGAAATCACTCCGCTTCATACCCTGGCCCTGTATAATGCTGTGGCTAACAACGGTGAAATGATCAAACCTGTTTTTGTCAAATCAATCAACCGTGCTGATGATGAAGAAGAAAATTTTGAGACGGAAGTTTTAAGTAGCAAGATATGTTCAGGTAAAACGCTGGATAAGCTAAAAGTACTTCTTGAGGGCGTGGTGGAAAATGGCACAGCGAAGAATATACGGGGTACGCATTATCGTATTGCCGGTAAAACCGGAACAGCTCAGATACTTGAGAATGGCCGGTATACTAAAAAGTACATAACCTCATTTGTAGGTTATTTTCCTGCTCACGATCCGAAATACAGTGCTATTGTATTGATCAAAAACCCACGCGGATGGTATCAGTATGGAAGCAATGTGGCCGCACCGGTGTTCAAGGAAATTTCGGATAATATCTATGCACGGGATATAAACTTGCATGACCCCATGGATGTACAAAAGTATGCACGCAATGAAGTGCTGCCGGTGATACGGGGCGGTAATCAGCAGGAGCTTACCATGTTGTGTAATGAGTTGGGAATTTCAAATCATTCACGAACAGAGGACGAGTGGGTAAAATCATCACGTGCAGGTGAAGGTGTTCAATGGAAAAAGGCGACAGCCGGAAAAGGACTTGTTCCGGATGTGGTTGGAATGACATTTCGTGATGCGATCTACCTGCTGGAGAAATCAGGGCTCAATGTTTTTTATGAAGGGAAAGGCAGAGTGAAACAACAGTCCATCACACCAGGCGCTCGTGTAGGAAAAGGTGACCGGATTTATATTCAACTCGGATAAGAACAGACGTGGCTGAATTGAAAGATATATTGTACAAAGTACCGCTCACATCAAGTTATGGAGACATGAATCTTGACGTGACGAGTATTTGCTTTGACTCACGCAAGGTACAATCCGGTTCGTTGTTCATTGCAGTCAAAGGTACCTTGTCAGATGGGCATGAATATATTAACAAGGCGATATCAGCAGGCGCCAAAGCCATCGTATGTGAAAAACTCCCTGGTACAATTAATGAATCCATTGTATTTGTTACCGTGAAGAACAGTGCGCTGGCACTGGGTATTATCGCGTCAAATTTCTATGGCAATCCTTCTGAAAAAATGAAGCTGACGGGCGTTACCGGCACGAATGGTAAAACCACCACAGCAACACTTTTATATCAATTGTTTTCCAGGTTAGGGCATGGTGTGGGTTTGATCTCAACGGTTGAAAACCGCATTCGTGAGATGGTAATTCCATCAACGCACACAACACCAGATCCTATTCAGCTCAATGATTTGTTGAAAAGAATGCACGAGGCAGGATGTTCGCATGTATTCATGGAAGTCAGTTCCCATGCGATCGATCAGGAGCGTATAGGAGGGTTGAAATTTGCAGGTGCCATTTTTACAAACATCACACACGATCACCTCGACTATCATAAAACATTCGAGAACTACATCAAAGCCAAGAAAAAATACTTTGATGATCTGAATAGTGATGCTTTTGCGCTGGTGAATGCAGATGACAAGCGGGGTATGATAATGCTTCAGAATACCAAAGCTGCCAGACATACCTTCGGTCTTAAAAAAATGGTCGACTTCAAAGCAAAGATCATCACAAACTCCATTGAAGGGCTTGAGTTGGAGATCGAAGGAAAGAATGTCTGGTTTAAAATGATTGGTGATTTCAATGCCTATAATATCCTGGGTGTTTATGGTGCAGCTGTTCTGTTGGGAGAAGACGCCAATGAAGTGCTAACGAAGCTTTCCGCTTTGAAGGGTGCTCCGGGAAGATTTGAATTGGTGTTACCTGGTGCTAAAGTAACTGCCATCGTGGATTACGCGCATACACCCGATGCATTGAAGAATGTACTTGAAACCATTGCACAGTTCAGAACAGGAAATGAACAGGTGATCACCGTTGTTGGCTGTGGTGGAAACCGGGATAAAACAAAAAGACCTCTGATGGCGTCAATCGCTTGCAGGTTAAGTGATAAGGTAGTACTCACGTCTGACAACCCACGCGATGAAGATCCGATGGAGATCATCCGTGAAATGCAGACGGGCGTAACCCCAACTGAAACGCGAAAGACGTTGGTAATGGCTGATCGCGAAGAAGCAATCAAGACAGCATGTATGATGGCGAAAGAAAAAGACATCGTATTGATAGCAGGAAAAGGCCATGAAGATTACCAGGAGATAAAAGGTGTGAAGCACCCTTTTGACGATAGAAAAGTAGTAGAGAGAATGTTGAAGTTAATGATCAATTAGTCAATTACCGATGTGCAAATTATGAGAAATTATAAAGACAATAAGATAGTGCAAATGACTTTTCAGTTTGCTTTAGATATAATGGAGTTTTCTGAAATGCTTCGGATGGAAAAGAGATTTGTATTTGCAGATCAGTTGCTTCGGTCAGGGTGTTCAATAGGAGCTAATGTAAAAGAGGCTCAAAGTGCGGAAAGTAAGGCAGATTTTATTCATAAAATGAAAATAGCTTCAAAGGAAGCGGAAGAAACTGAATATTGGTTAGAGCTTTGTGATTTTGCAAAGAACTATCCGAAGCCTGGAAGTTTATTGATTGATATTGAAAGCATTTTAAAAGTACTGACTAAGATTATTTCAAGTTCAAGATTAAAGAAATGAGCGCCAATTGGCACATTGAAAAATTGACAATTGATAATTAGAAGAGATGTTATACTATTTGTTTGACTATCTGAATTCAATGGACATCCCTGGTGCTGGTGTGTTTCAATACATATCATTCCGTGCGGGTATGGCGGCTTTTCTTTCTCTTCTGATTACGATCACTTTTGGCAAGAACCTGATCAACTACCTGCGCAGGAAACAGGTAGGGGAAGATATTCGTGATCTTGGCCTTGAAGGACAGATCCAGAAGAAAGGTACACCCACCATGGGGGGTATCATTATTATTACGGCTATCCTCGTTCCTACACTTTTGTTTGCTAAGCTGGATAATGTATATGTCATTCTATTGATTGTTACTACGGTGTGGTTAGGTACTATCGGTTTCCTGGATGACTACATCAAAGTTTTTCGCAAAAACAAAGAAGGACTTGCTGGCAGGTTTAAAATTATCGGTCAGGTCACTATCGGACTCATAGTCGGTTTCACACTTTACTTCAATGATAATGTTGTTGTTCGTGAAGTAAGTCCCGCATCATTGGCCAGTATCGAAATAGAAGGTTTTCAGGATCTGGACGAGAGGATCGAATACAAAGATGTAAAGTCAACGAAGACTACTGTACCATTCCTTAAAAACAATGAGCTGGACTACAGCAAAGTACTTCCGTTTATTTCTGCTGATTATACCTGGATCATTTATGTACTGGTAGTGATTCTCATTATTACCGGTATTTCCAATGGAGCAAACCTTACGGACGGAATAGATGGGCTGGCAGCAGGTGTATCGGGAATTATCGGACTGACATTGGCGATACTGGCATACCTCTCCGGTCGTATCGACTTCAGTAGTTACCTCAATATCATGTACATCCCGAACCTCGGTGAGCTTGTAATTTTCTGTACGGCTTTCGTTGGAGCGTGTTTGGGATTTCTGTGGTACAATGCATACCCCGCACAGGTGTTCATGGGTGATACCGGAAGTTTGACGTTGGGAGGAATTATCGCAGTAGTTGCTTTTGCGGTGAAGAAGGAATTGTTGATTCCTGTTCTCTGCGGAATCTTTATCATAGAAAATTTATCAGTTATACTTCAGGTGTCATACTTCAAGTATACCAAGAAAAAATACGGTGAGGGAAGAAGAATTTTTAAGATGTCTCCTTTACATCACCACTATCAGAAAATGAACATACACGAAGCCAAGATCGTAACACGGTTTTGGATCGTAGGAATTCTTTTAGCCATTCTGACTTTGGCAACATTGAAGTTAAGATGAGGATTTACGAATTATGATTTACGATGTACGATTTTGAGTTAAATGTTGTGTTAGATGACAAAAGAAGAATTAAAGAATAGGAATAAAAAATTTGCAATTGAAGTAGTAAGATTGATGCGTGCGATGCCCAACGATAGGATTTTTGATTCTCTGGTACGCCAAGTCGTTCGCAGTTCTACCTCGATAGGGGCAAATTATCGTGCTGCGTGTCGAGGTAAATCCAGCGCTGATTTTCTGAATAAATTAAAAATTGTTGAGGAAGAAACGGATGAGACAATATACTTTCTGGACATCATAAATGATGTTGAGGGAGGTAAGAATAGAAATGAATTCGAAAGGCTGATGAAGGAGGGCAATGAACTTCTTTCAATTTATGTAGCCTCATTAAAAACAGTAAGGGCCAACTCAAATCGTAAATCGTAAATCGTACCTCGTAAATGAGTGGAAGAGTTGTCATATTAGGAGCAGGCGAAAGCGGAACGGGTGCAGCAATACTCGCGAAAGAGAAAGGCTTTGATGTTTTTGTGTCCGATCAAGGTACAATCAAGGATAAGTACAAAGCTGAATTGCAACGCTATGGAATTCTTTTTGAGGACGGCACACATACTGAAGCCACTATACTTAATAGTGATCTTATTATTAAAAGCCCTGGTATTCCAGACAAAGCTGAGATCATCAAAAAGATCAAAGCCTCCGGTATCGCCATCATAGATGAGATTGAATTTGCTTCACGTTACATCGATGGTAAGATCATTGCCATCACGGGAACGAATGGCAAGACAACGACTACCCTTTTGACGTATCATTTACTGAAAGAAGCTGGATATAATGTGGCCCTTGCAGGTAATGTTGGTTTTAGTCTGGCACGTCAGGTATCGGAGAACAAATTTGATTGGTACGTGCTTGAAATGAGCAGCTTTCAGCTTGATGGAACCAAGGCGTTCAGTCCGGAGATTGGAATTCTTTTGAATATCACTCCCGATCACCTGGATCGCTATGAGTATACCATGCAAAAGTATGTTGACTCAAAATTCAGATTGATTCAAACCATGAATGCAAAACAGCATTTTATCTACTATAAAGATGATGCTGTAATAGCTGAGGAGATAGGTAAGAAGAAGATCGTTCCAAATCAGGTGACTATTTCTTTGAGTTCGAAGTCAACTGCGTTTTACGATGGTGAGAAAATGACTTTCAATCTGAATGAAAATTTCAGAATCGCTCAGAGCGAAACGACATTGAAAGGTCCTCACAATCTTATCAACACAATGTCGGCAGTTTCTGCGGCATACCTGGCAGGTGTAAGTGTTGATGCTATTCGTGCAGGGTTAAAGACTTTCGTAAATGCACCGCACAGACTTGAGTCTGTGGCAACCATAAAGGGTGTTGAGTTTGTAAATGATTCAAAAGCCACGAATGTAGATTCTGTGGTCTATGCCCTGGGTAGTTATGACAAGCCGTTGGTGTGGATAGCCGGTGGTATTGACAAAGGGAATGATTACAACATCATTAAAGATGCTGTAAAGAAAAAAGCCCGTGCATTGATTTGCCTGGGAAAAGATAACGACAAACTGAAAAAAGCATTCGGTGGTGTGGTGCCCACGATTAAAGAGACACAAAATGTTTCGGAGCTGGTTCATATGGCGTTACAAGTGGCGCAGTCGGGAGATGTAGTATTGCTTTCTCCTGCCTGTGCAAGTTTTGATCTCTTTAAAAATTATGAAGATCGTGGAGATCAGTTCAGAAAGGCCGTGTTGGAGTTGAA
>DASXWH010000285.1:0-7797 GCA_036503775.1 Ohtaekwangia sp. | reverse complement strand
AAGCCCGGTTGCATTCACAATTCCATTCACATCAAGTTTGTACCCCGGAACCGTTTTTCCAAGGCCTACATTTCCGGTGTTGTAGTAAATCGAAGATCCAGACGTAACCCATTGGGAACTTCCGCCCGTGATAGGCACACCATTTATTAATAGGCCCGTAGCATTAACCGATCCAGCGACATCAAGTTGATAAGCAGGTGTACTGGTATTGATTCCGACTTTTCCGGTTTCATCAATCGTCATGCGCTGGATAAGCGAACCACCGCTTGGCCGTGTTGAAAAAAATAGCTTGCCTAGATTTGTGGTGTGATTGGTATAGGTGGTTCCGATTTGGGTTGCTGGTGTACCGGATGACCCTGCAAAAGAGATCACGCTGAAGTTATTTGTTGTAGCCGTCGCATTTTGAATATGTAATCCCACATCAAATACACCCTGGCTCCCATAACTGGTATTCCCGCTGAAAGTATGAGAGTGTATTCGCCCCAAAGGTGAAGAGGTTCCAATGGCCAGGTTTGTACCCATCACTGTATAGATCGCACCTGAGCCAGACAAAAATGCCGGGGACCCGTTGAAATAAAGTGAATTCGTATTGACAACACCATTGACGTCAAGAGTATAGGTGGGATTCGATTTCCCGATTCCGACAACTCCGCCAGTGTAATAGATCGCCCCGGATGTTCCGTTCTGCCATGGCTGGGAAAAGGCAATTGGCGGTAAGAGGAGAAATAAAAGAAGAATGGGCATGAATTTTTTCATACGCGTATGGTTTAGGGTTTAGTTTACCTACATGCTTGACCCTTCGCGAATTCTACACCCATCAGTTGCCAGGCTTATCTGATCCTGACAAAAAAAATTTCCTTAACGTGCGAAAGCGTCTTGGGAGTTTCCCATAATCAAATCTAAGTCAAGATGCACCCCGAGCGGGGTATCGATTTGTCATTTTAGGTATCTAATTTGTTGCCTGGATACAACAAAAATTGAGGATGGACTGACTGAATACCTGATTTCTCAGGTAGTTCTTCTCTTACGCAATATAGAATGTACCGGACTGCCTAAGCGCAAAAGTTAGCCTCAATCTGTCGCTTCAGACTTCCCAAGGCCATATAAAAGATGTGGTCTTCCTCAACAACCCAACCCTCCTTTGGCTCCCAATGATATTCCGAACCATTTAGCTGGACAGTGGAGTTGAGGTTTTCATCATAACCGGTGAAGGCCAGCGTATAAATCGTTATCGTTGAAAACGCGAATTGTCTTCGAACGGAGTCAATAATAGAACGGATCGTTGTCCCTGTTGTGCAGATGTCATCAAGAATAACAATGCTCCGTACATCTTCAGAAAGGCTGCAACATTCATAGACATCGCGAAGCTCTTCCGCACGCGCTGCACCGTTAAGCGCCTTCAGCGGTTTTGTTTCCCTTACCTTTTGAAGTGTAGAAGGATTATACCTGCCTTGTAGGGCCTCAGCTAATGCACATCCCAGTTTGTCAAGGCCTGTGTTTGTTCTTTTTACCATGGACTCGTCGCTTTGCAATGCCCGCAAGATCAATGATCCCGGTTCAACAACTTGTTTTAATTCCGAAACGGAGCATTCAACCCATGCCGCCACATCAATCGGCCAGGCACTTTTAAAGCGAATAAGACTTTTAGATAAGGAGTCTGAACCCTGAGATTTGGGCCTGTAGTTACACAGGAAATAGTGCGTGAACAATTCCCCCTCGATGACGTGCTGAACATGTTGTAATGGCATAGGTCAGTTTAATAATTCAACAAACGTTGCAGATACCAGACGCAGTCTGCAAGAAATACCTGGACTGCATCATCGATAATAAAAAGGGGATGGGGGGACACCCCGCTCTTTATTATATATGCGAATCAAACAACGGTTCTCCTTTTCAAATGTTACCATGACGTAACGGCAGCAAGGTAATACAAACCGGATTTCTGTTTGATTTGGCAATAGTACTTTTATACTATGGCCCGAAAATGAAATGCCGGATTCTTTATAGCTTGCCCCAAAGAACGTTGACTAAAATGTATACCCCTCTAATGAAAACCCACAGGGTCACACTGGTTGTTATCGGACTGTTGGTAGTTGCAATCTGTTGGTACATTCTTTACCCACAACCCTCCGCTTAGTAAATTTCAACAAAAGAGTAATTGACGGAAATTTTACAACCGTCCATCGTTACAGTTGACAGGCTACTCAATAGCTCCATAGCAACTTATTGGTTGAAAATTTAGATTTCAACTTGAGTTGAATACTCACTAATTGAATCGAGTTTTTGCTATTTTTATTCTACACAGACATTAAGCTGCTCGGCTTCAGGTCGCACGTACATAAACCCGGAACCCCAATACCATGAAAAAAAAATTGAGCCTTCTGTTAGCTATTTGTGCAATAGGATTTCAAGCTATGGCGCAGAACGATTCTTACTTCAGCTCACAATGGGCCTTACCCAAAATGGAAGTCCAGGAAGCCTGGATATATGGTACCGGTAGCGGAATAAAAATAGCCATCATCGATGAGGGCGTGGATTTATCACACCCCGATTTGACCGCTAATATACTCCCGGGATACGACGCAACGGGCCAAGGCAGTGCCGGAGCAGCAACAAACAATGACAATCATGGAACAGCATGTGCCGGCATCGTAGCTGCCGTTACAAACAACAGCCTCGGTATTGCCGGAGTTGCACCGAACGCCAAAATAATACCGATCAGAGCAATCTACCGGAATGCCCAGGGCGCAACACAACGATCACGTGCATGGGAGGCAACCGCTATAGACTGGGCAGTAGCCAATGGCGCAGATGTTATCAGCTGCTCCTGGGGATTTCATAACAGCACGGATGCCACGGCTGTAGTCAATGCTATTACCAACGCGGTAACCAATGGAAGGAATGGGAAAGGCTGCATAGTACTTATGGCTACCGGAAACAGCAATGGTGCATTGATCTATTCTGCCACGCTTTCAAATGTTATCGCGGTGGGAGCCTCGACAACAACGGACCAACGCGAACCAATCAGCAATTTTGGAACCGGGCTGGATGTCGTTGCTCCCGGCGTAAACATTTATACGACAGACTTGCAGGGGGCTGCAGGTATAGCCGGTGACTACATGAGTAATTTTTCAAATACCTCTGCAGCATGCCCAAACGCTGCGGGCGTGGTAGCACTCATGCTGTCCGTGAATCCGAACCTTACATACCAGGAAGTCAGGACAATCCTCACGCAGACATCGGATCCCAGGACCGGCCAAACCAGCGGCTCGTGGGTAAGTGATGTCGGGTACGGTCGTGTGAATGCCAATAGGGCAGTGATGGCTGCCTGTGATAATTTGAAGTTGACGCTAACCATCTCCGGTCCGGCTACCCTGTGTGACGCAAGTCAACCCTTTAGCATTCCGAACCTTCCCACAGGAGCAACCGTTTCATGGAGTGTTTCGCCTATAAGCTTGTTTGCTGTAGACACCGGTACTGGCAGTACCTTTGCAACTCAACCCACAAACGCATCTGTAAAGGGGAATGGTACAATAACAGCAACAGTCTCACACGGAGGTTGCGTCTGGTCAATCACAAAAACGATATACGTTGGTTCGCCAACTATTGGAGGTGAACTGGAAAGCGGTCAACTGATGGCATTCAGCCCCACCATTAATAATGTCTGCAATGCAGTGACACACTCTACAGATATGTTTGTATACGGTGCTCCATCCATAACGTGGACAAAAGTGGCGTCTAACCCAAGTTCGGTGTACTGGTCGGCAGGGTCAAACAACCTCTCCTTCAGATTCGTCTCGGCAGGACAGACTGCTACGTTCCGTGCGACAGCGACCAATGTGTGTTCTTCTACGGTACGGGAGTTCGTATTCAAATCAATTACATGTTCGGGTGGATGCAGTCAATTTCAGGTTTCGCCTAATCCAGTATCAGAAAGAATACACATATCGACACCTATTGAACCTTGCAGTAGTTCGATGTTAGCGGAAAGAAACACAACTGCTTCAGAGCCGGGCCAGGAGTTCACCGCTCCTCCTTCCGTTGTTCTGATGGATGCCTTAGGACAGGTGAAGGATTCTCAGCAGCTTTCAGCCTCGACACAGGAAACGGATATCGATGTTTCCAATCTGAAAAAAGGTGTTTATATCCTTATCATACAGAAGGGTTCTTACACAGAACGACATCGTATTTATATTGACTGAGCTTTTTAAACCGGAATAGCGCTATACCAGGTTCCCGGAGTTTGACCGGTTACAACGTCACCACCGATAACCAGCATCTCTGTCCGCGATGCAGCCTGATGTAATTTGTTCCAGAATAGCTATCAGATATTTTTTAAGAAAGTACCTTTACCAGTTCCCGATGCATCGCAGCATGTTTATCCGGATTTTTCTCCTTTAGCTTCGCCAGGTTCAGCAGCTTCCATTTTATAGCTGGAAGATGCTGCGCATCCTTCAATGGAAATAACGCCCACTGGGGTTTCCCGAGATTGAAACTTAGCAGAAATTTTTTGTCATCGGGTGTAAGACTTTTATGTATCTCGGTAACCAATCGCTGCCTGGCTGTTTCAAAATCCTCATAGGTGAACGGTATACTTGTCATCCCGGCGAATTGATGCTCAAACGCCTCCCGCTGATCCAGAAAGTGAGGCATAAGAAGTTCATGCATAGGACGTGCATGACTCAACAGAAAAAGTATAACCCCCTGCGTGATCTCTTCGGTGATGGATTCGCTCAGAAAAAATACATGCATGTCGAACAGGTCACGCGGATGCTGACGGTCAAGAGCAGCACAGATCTTCCCACCATAAAGTTCCGGGTGCGATACAACATTAATGGCAGCGAATTTTTTAAACTCGGATTGAACGGAATCGCTAACCACAAGCTCCCGAACCGGAAATAAAATTCCACGTGTAGACGTGTTGACTTCAATCTTTATATGCGCTAATCCCGCCTGACAGTTTAGTTTGACATCATCACCTTGGCCCTCCGGCACGCGTGTGATCGAAATCCCGGGTACAGCGTTCTTGATATCCGCTTCAACCCTGTTCAGCGCACGGGATATGTTATCCAATGCAGTCGGACGATCATCGTCAAGCACGACATAGGTAAGATCAATATCGACGGACAGGCGTGGCATGTCACGCACAAATAAATTAATAGCGGTTCCACCCTTTAATGCAAATATTTTCTCGCGAGCAATAACAGGTAATACAGTCAGAAGAAGCTCTACCTGTCCTTTATACTTTGCGTTCATTTCTCCGCCAATGTTTTGGGTATGCTGATCTTGAATTGGATGTTGTATACACCTCCAGGCACAATGCTTCGATCACCGTGTCCCAGGTCAACTTTCCTTTGATCAACGTAATCCAGCCACTTGTGTTTGGCCTTCGATGCCATGAACAGGAACAACCTCTTCACTTTAACAGACGAACATTTTTCTAAAAGCTCCTGGACAAGTTTCGGCCTCAGACCAGACAATCCTTCCACCAGGTGATAACACTCCATCAGGTCGAATTTCTTGGGTGCCAGGTAAAGGCACTCCAGGATTGCTCTTTCCGGACTAGCAATGGTTATTGAAAAATCCTTTTCGTTCTGTTCAGTCAAACCTGCCTTGTCCGGAAACAAAGAAGTTTTTACAAGTTGTACAGGATGTTCCCAGCGATGCTCCGTAAACCAGCGCGGAAGAGAAACATTCAGAGGCGCAAAGAGAAATATGGTTTCCTGAGTTAGTCGTATGTAGTGACCGTAGCCTTGGGTTGAAAGAGCTGTCAACGCACCAACGTGTATCGGCACGTCGGCCTGTTTCTGTATAGCGTATAGCGCACCTTGCCAGGAAACATGATCACCTGGCTTTATCATGGCGCCGCTTCCCAATGACTCAAGCCAACCGCTCCTGCGGTAAGCTTTCTGTAAATCCCGGGATATTCCGAGACCTTCCAGCCACTGGGGTAGCGCGACAGTTCCGGGTTTATGATGGACTAATAAAGCCTTTAATTTTGTTCTATTTTGGGTATTCATATTACCTATAATACAATAAAATTAATGAAAATTATTGCTTACATTAAAAATATGTAATTATTGGTATTTGTAATACCTAAAATGTGAATTATTTAATGATTTAAAATCGATTTTTACGGTAAAAAACGGTGCAGACTGCACTCTGGGGCAGGCTCTTTTCTGACCTGTCAGCTTAGTTTTGCCATGAACGTTTGGGTTTCTCCAGCATCACCTCACGTGAATCCTTGTCAATCCGTAACCCCATAAAGACCGGATGACGGACACTACCTTCTTCCGTTATCTCCGTGTACTTGATATTGCAGACAAGTTCAGGTTCAACCCAGGTAACATCTTCAGTCTCCTTGATCGGAACATCAAGCGGCGATTTTTTTCGGATGATGGGTTTTAGTTTGCTATGCAGCTCCTTAAGACTTTTGTCGGTGAACCCCGTCCCGACATTTCCAATCGAAATCAGCTTGCCTTTTTTCTGTACAGCAAGCACCAGGGATCCAAATGAACTACGCGATCCTTTAGGTTCGGTGAATCCTACAATAATAGCTTCCTGTGTTTGTACATTCTTGATCTTAAGCCAGTCGGAAGTTCGTTTGCCGATATAATACCGGCTTGACTTCTTTTTGGCAATCATTCCTTCCAGCCCCATCTTTTGCATTTCCTTGAACAACATCTTCCCTTCACCATCTACATGATCGCAGTACTTGATGATATTGGAAGCCGGTAAAAGCTTTTGTAATGCTTCCTTCCGTTCGATCAGGGGAAGATTTGCCAGGGAGTTTCCATCCACTTCAATCAAATCGAATACATAGTATTGGATCGGGTACTTGTCATGGCTCTTATAGTTCTGCAGTCTTTGGAAGTTGGGCTTCCCGGACTCATCGAACACAACAATTTCGCCATCCACGATCATGTTCGTTTTAATTGCTTTTAAAGCTTCGAAAACTTTTGGGTAAGCTTTGTCAAAGGTGAGGCCGTTGCGTGAGTATAGTTTATTACCCGAACGCTTGATTTCTGAAATTGCACGGTAGCCGTCCCATTTGATTTCGAAGATCCACTCGTGGTTGTCAAATGCCGGCTGATCCGTAAGCTGAGCTTTCATCGGCTCAACAAACGATGACAACTTTCGCCCTCCCTCAATTTTAACGTATTTCATAAAGACAACTCTTCCAGAATTTCCTGACGTGCCGCATTCTGCAAATCGTCAATTTTAATCTTCTCTCCGCTAACGGAATTCTTGAAAGCTTCCAACGCCTTCTTCTTATCACCACTCAATAAGAACTGATTAGCTTCCTGAATCGCTTTGTTGTAATTCATCGGACCCCGCACCTCCGGAACATTTGTGTTGGTGTTTTTCGTGGTGAGCAACTTGGACACTGTATACGCGCGCATCGCTGTATCCTGGTAGGGCTGACAGAGTCCAAGCACATCCTCCTTGCTGAGATCTTTCGTTAGCCAGGTCTTTTCATCTTCCGGTGCAATGAATACCGGCATCCGCTTTTTATGGTTGTGAACGTATTCAAGAATAGTATTGGCGCGTGTGGTCAATACCGTATAACTGTAATAGTATTCCCCGGTTTCCTTATCCTTCCATCGGCTATAGAGGCCCGCGATGGACCTCACCTTCTGATCCCGGAAAGTAACATAGTAGGGGATTTTTACGGTACCTTGTTCATCCAGCCAGCGCCATTCATAAAATCCCGTTACAGGTATCAAACAACGTTGACCATTCTTGATAGCGTCACGAAACGATGGCTTATCGTACATCTCCTCTGAGATACAATTC
>DASXWH010000284.1:0-2489 GCA_036503775.1 Ohtaekwangia sp. | reverse complement strand
AGGTAATTCACCATCGGAATTGCAGCTTAAACCGCCACTAACCAATTTCATATATGAAAACAGCATTGAGCTTTCGCGCACTGTTGCTGCTGGCAGGGCTGTGCCTTCCCATAGTTGCCTTGTCACAGGAGGCCGAGAAACAAAAGATCATCGATGTCATCACCGGGGAACTTGACGCCTGGTATAAAAAGGATCGTGCGAAATGGACGGACGCCATCGTGCACTCACCTGATTTCATGCTGACATCAGCATCGCAGGACGGCTATTATCGCGTACATGGATTTGACAGCCTGGTTGCTCCGCGTGAACATTACTTCACTACCCCTGCCGACCCGGATGTCAAGCGGATCTCGAAAACGGATTGCAAGGTAACGATAAAAGGTCCGGTCGCTATTGTAGACCTGACGCTGCGAGGCGAGAATATCTTCGGGCCGTTCACCGGTGACCAGACCATCCTGCTGGAAAAGCAGGGAAAGTCATGGAGAATTCTGCGGCAGCACACCGTGATAAAAACCAGCTATCAACTACGCGAAGTGAACATTGAGTCGGGCATCAATACACAAGGCCTCAGGTTCCTGGAGCTGAAGAAGTTCGATGAGGCTATTCAGGTGTTAAGCCTGAACACACAACTGTTCCCCCATTCGTGGAACACGTGGGATAGTCTGGCAGAAGCGTATATGCAGAAGGGAGAGACGGACATCGCCACCGGCTTTTTCAAAAAATCAATTGCGCTGAATCCCGACAACGGTTATGCAAAAGAGATGGTTGAGAAGATGGCGAAGGGTAAGTAGAGGGTTGCCAGTCTCCGGTTACCGGTTATCAGTTACCGTGACTTGAAACCGGCAGCCGGTAACTATAATCTACCATACTTGGAGCATGTTGGGGCTATTTCCTATATTCGGTAGTTATGCACCATTTTTACGATGAAGAGTAGCGCAAGCATTTTGATAATCGGATGCCTGATTCTACTGGCACAATTCATCATTTTCAGAGACTACCTGTTTCCAATTCAATGGGGACAAATTAAAGTGAGCGGGCTCGCTTGCACATGTCCGGATGAGAAAGTCTTAAACGGACAATGGTACTTAAGGTCAATTACGCCCGACAGTTTAAAAAAATACGACTTAGATTATTCCGAAATCTATGTTACGGAAAAACCAACTACTGAATTTGACCTCATGGGGGTTGGCGATTATATCATAACGGGACAAGTAGTTGGAAAGGATCGGGTGAGTGAAGTGGACCAATGGAACCCCCTGGTAAAAGTTGAAGAGTGGAAAGAAATTGATTTGATTACGAACTGGGTGATAAAGTTATTATTCCTTGGACAAGTTATAATTCTTATAACGATCATAAGGCGGAGAAGTAAAAACCGTGCAAAACTAAAGTAGTAAAACGCGCCAGCTCATCTCTATCCCGAAGGGGCACCCTATCTATGGAAAACAGATTTGGAATTTTATCGCTCCGTAGGAGCGTCCCATTTATATAGAAACAAAAAAAACAGATGACCCGGGCCAACTGCAATTGCGGCACGAGAACGGTAGATCATTGCCCGGAATGCATGACGTGAATTTAATGCGTGGTGTTTCGTGCCGGGGAACAAACGCATCTCCATAGAACGATGGTAGTCGCCACGGTTCATGTATTCGGATTATTTGCCCCGGTTAAAACCCGGGCTACAAACAGGAAGCTCCTACGGAGCTTGAGAATTCTACTAGGCTAAAGAAACGTAACAGAGGCGATTGAAATAAAGAATAGTAAGAAAAGGTGACGCGTATCACTACACAAAAACAACCGGCTGCAAGTTTCCCCGCAACCGGCATCCCCTAACCTTCAGATTTCAAATTCCAGATTTCAGACTCCAAAACCCCAAATGCATTTAATCTGAAACATGGAATCTGAAATCTGGAATCTGGAATCTGAAATTAACTTATTCCCAAAACCTTGTCCCCGTTAACCTTGCCTGTTCAACATACGCCTGCGTACGCTGGTACTCCACGTTGATCTGGTTCAGCACGGCACGCTGCAGATTGGTTGTCGCATTTAATAAATCCAGGTACGTGCTCACACCCTGGCGGTAGCGCACTTCCGTAAGGCGCAACGCTTCACGCGCCTGTTCAACCTGGCTGTCGAGATTTGCCAGTTGTTCATCGTAAGCCGTGACATCGGATTGTACTACTGCGAGGTCTTTCAAAATACTTTGCTCTACATTCTGACGGGCAAACTGGTTGTACTCAACGTTCTTGTTGGCCAGCGCAATGTTCTGACGAACTCTTCCTCCCTGGAAGATCGGAATGCTCAGTCCCGCGCCTACCATGTAGTTGAATTTGTTTTCATCTATTTCAGGCTGATAGCCGTTGCGCATGCCTGCTGATGCCAGGAAATTCAGGTTCGGCATCTGGTTGTGTCTGGCATACCGGCTGTCGGCTTCGGCCGCGAGAATGCGTTGCTCCGCTGCGATCAGCTCGGGGTTGTTCTGAAAATCGGTG
>DASXWH010000283.1:0-17180 GCA_036503775.1 Ohtaekwangia sp. | reverse complement strand
GGCAGCGAGAGATTTCAAGTTATCATTGTGGAATCAGTTCCCGGGATTTGCCTTTAGTTGATGGTTGGATAGCCGTCAATTAACAACCACCATTAAAAAATGAGTATACCAAAACAGACTCCTCCCCGGCTTGCACAAAGGCTGCTCTGCAGCTTTCTGAAAAGGGAACTTGCTGAAGAAGTGCTGGGTGATCTGGAAGAGAATTTTTACCTGACCCTCAACGCTAAATCTGCCTTACGGGCAAGAATTAATTACTGGTACCAGGTGATTCACTACCTGCGGCCTTTTGCTATACGAAGAATACGATCCGTACATGTTAATCAATACGATATGTTTCAAAACTACATGAAAGTAAGCTGGAGAAACCTGTTCAGAAATATGGGTTACTCTTCCATCAATATTGGCGGCCTGGGCGTTGGTATTGCCATGGTGATTCTTATTGGTCTCTGGATAAATGACGAGGTAAGCTTCAATACATTTCATCAGAACCACAAACGCATTGGCCAGGTGATGCGCACCGCAGACGTTGAAGGCAAACACTACACCACATCATGGCTTCCTAATCCACTGGCCGATGAACTTCGCACCAAGTTCGGCAGCGATTTCAAGCATGTAACCCGTATGTCGCAAACCGGTGATGAGATCTTTGCTTCCGGGGAAAAGAAACTGGCCATGCAGGGTGCCTTCATCGACCCCAATGGTGTTGAGATGTTCACCATACCCTTACACCAGGAAGACAAATCCGTTTTAGATGATCCTCACGCCATTATTATTTCAACCGCTTTTGCAAAAGCATTTTTCGGTGATGAGGATCCCATCAATAAAACCATGACGATGCGAGGCTCACAGGAGGTGAAAGTTACCGGAGTCTATACTAAACTACCGCACAATACGGAGTTTCATCACGTTGACTTCTTTGCGCCTTTTGAATTGTACCTTCTCTTCAACCCCTGGGTTAACGATCAGGGATTTGGTAATAATTTTTTACAGGTCTATACCGAACTGCAACCTGCTTCTTCTTTTGAAACCGTTTCATCCCGTATCAAAGATGCCATTCTTAACAACGTACAGGACGACAAAAACTATGTGAGCGTAAATCCTCAGATCTTTCTGCATCCCATGGAACAGTGGCATCTGTGGGGAAACTGGGAAGAGGATGGAACACCAAGCGGGGTTATTCTGTATGTGAAATTATTCGGAATAATCGGAGCATTTATCCTGTTGCTGGCCTGCATCAACTTCATGAACCTGAGCACCGCGCGTTCAGAGAAGCGTGCGAAAGAAGTAGGCATCCGAAAATCCATTGGCTCTGTACGGAATCAACTGATCGGCCAGTTCTTCAGCGAATCGTTCATGATTGTGATCATCGCGTTCATTGTTGCCCTCGGCCTGGCTACACTGGCGCTTGGTGGATTTAATGCCATAGCGGGCAAGCAGATCAGCATGCCGTGGAGTAATGTGTATTTCTGGGTAGCCAGCATGATATTCATTATTATCACAGGTGTTATTTCAGGAAGCTACCCGGCCTTCTATCTCTCTTCTTTCAGTCCGGTGAAAATTCTGAAAGGTACTTTCCGTGCCGGACGTTTCGCTTCGGTTCCCCGTAAAGTATTAGTAGTGATTCAATTCACCGTATCGGTTACCATGATCATCGGCACCAGCATTGTATACCGGCAGGTACAACATGCCAAAGACAGACCCGTAGGATATGACCGCGAGGGACTACTTATGATACCTATGCTTACGGGTGAATTCCATAGCAAATACGATGCGCTGAAGACGGAGTTGATACGTTCAGGTGCAGTCATGAGTGTAGCACAGTCTCTGGGGCAAACCACACAGATAAATTCTTCGAATGGTGGATTTACCTGGCGTGGAATGAAGCCCGGATTTGTCACTGACTTCGGAACCTTGTGGGTATCGGCTGACTATGGAAAAACCGTAGGCTGGAAATTTATACACGGCCGTGATTTTGATGAGCACATGGCCAGCGATTCAGTAGCTATTGTCATGAATGTCTCTGCTGCAAAAATTATTGGCATGGAAAACCCGGTGGGCGAAGAAATTACCTGGGCTCCGGGCTGGGATAAAACGCGCAAATACCATGTAATTGGTTTGATTGATGACATGGTAATGAAATCGCCTTACGATCCTGCTATGCCGGTAATGTTCTTTTTAGGTGATCGTGTCAGTGTGATCAATTTAAAAATGAATCCGCAAATGAGTACTTCAGACGCATTAAGCCGGATTGAATCGGTTTTTAAAAATGTTATTACTTCTGCACCGTTTACCTACAAGTTCGCTGATCAGGAATACGCGCTGAAATTTGCCAGCGAAGAGCGCATTGGTAAACTCGCAGCTGTGTTTGCTGTTCTGGCAGTTCTCATCAGCTGCCTGGGACTGTTTGGACTCTCCTCTTTTGTGGCCGAACAAAAAACAAAAGAGATCGGAATCCGCAAAGTAGTGGGCGCATCTGTATTCAGTCTTTGGAAATTGTTGTCTAAAGATTTTGTGGTGCTGGTGATGATCTCTGCGCTGATCGCTATTCCATTGGCCTGGTACTTTATGAATGACTGGCTGAGTGCCTATCAATACAGAACAACCTTGTCGTGGTGGATCTTTGGATTTGCCATTGCCGGATCCGTTGCACTCACGCTGTTAACCGTAAGTTACCAGGCGATCAAGGCAGCCCTGATGAACCCGGTAAAAAGTCTGCGATCGGAGTAAATCCAGCTGGAAGACAGGTTAAGGATTTACGCTTTGATCTTTATTTTACCGGTGCGGTACAGATCCAATGCCTTGCGTAAGATGGCCGTGATTGTTTTTAGGGGTAAGTCCTTTTCCGGATTGACGCGAAAGATCTTCATGCGCGAACGGCTGCCCCCTTCCAACTTTGGATGGTCGAGGTGTTTTCCTTCCACCAGAAGCAGGTAAGGCTCGCCTGTTTTCTTGTCTGTCCACAGGTAACAGAACATTTTTTTTCTATAACAGAAACAGGGCATGTTATACTTACGGGTTTCTGTAACATCTACATCCTGTTTAAGAATGATGTCACGCAGGGAAAGCAGGCAGCTCTTGTGTGGTTCTTCTTTGCTGAGATAAAATTTATCCAGTTCATGCATCATATCCGCCTATGTTAAAACCGAATATAGTATTACGTATGCCAGAGCGCAACCCCGAATTAAATCACGAACATTCTCACGAGTTGAGCACAAAAAAAGGTACTTATTTAAGTACCTTTTTTCATTTCAGCTGAAACCAATACTATTCATGAAGCAATGCCTGTACTTCTTCCGAAGTAACTGCACGGTTATAAATACGGATGTCGTCAATCTTCCCGGTGAAGAATGTAACCAGTTGTCCGCGGGCCCCGATTGACATTGGGGCATCATTCTCCGGAGTGCATGATCCGCTTGGCACATTGGTATCGATAATCTCGTTTACCACTATGCCATCGATATACACGATCAACTTATCACCTTTCTTCTGATATACGATATGAATGAACTTATCCGTTTCTACCACAGGTGTAAAGGATTCCGCAGCATGTCCGCAGAACAATCCATCCTGGCGAACGGTTACAATTGTGTTCTGGTGATGGCTCGCGTCTTCATCTAAATACGCGATACAATAGGGATATCCCTGTGTGTCGCCAACCCACTTTCTGATAATATCATTGATACCGGAGGACGTTGCCTGCTGACCGCTGATATCCGCCCAAACAGAAATAGTGAAATCTTCATCGTAGCCAAAATCAATCAGATCATTATCCGGAACAAGAATGTAATCATAGTCACCATCGAAGCTGTATGCTGCATTGGCTTTACCATGTCTGTCGGTGGTGAGGGTTGCTCCGGTTACCGTACCGTGCAGGTTGTTACGGCTGTCATTTGCATTTCCGTTAAAAAGATACTCCGCAACAAGGCCATCGGTGGGAATCGTATGACTGCTGTCTGATGGCCACAGCTTTACAATAAGCACACTGTCACTTGAGTAAGCAGATAATTCATGTTCGGTATAGATAGCCGTGAAGGATTGATATCCTTCTTTAGCTACAGTAAGCTTATAGTCATAACCTTTTTTTACCGCCACACGGTTCGTGATAGCTGAAAGAACATTATCAAACAGCACGATACTGCTGTCAGCATCGGTTACCGTAACATGGCTTTCGGTAAGCTCAAAATTCTGTGTTCCTTCATCATGAATGAATACACCTAATTGAAAGCTCAGCGCTTCTACAATGTCAAAGGAGAAAGTAGTGTATCCAAAATCTTCAGCGTGATTAAACTCTTCGATTGACAAAACTTGTGGAGTAACCTTACCGGTTTGATCTTTCAGAATTTCAAATGCTATAGGAAGCGGATCATTCACCAGATGAGCAAGTTTTGAACCTTCCAGAGGCGTTGCATAAATAATTTCATTTGCACTGTTCAGCACAAAGAATTCCGTCAGTGAATAGTGACCGGAATGCAGATCGATTGGTTCACTCAGGAATTCACTACCGAACGTAAAGAGCTCGATTTTTTTCTTTTCATGAACAATATTACCGGAACCGTCTGCAATGGTAACGAGTAAAAACGCGGCATCCGGTGATGCTACCCGGCCGTTATCAGAAGATGAACTGGCTGTAAAACCAAAAGATACCTTGCCGCTTTCTTTCAGTTGGTCGTTATCCTCGCAGGAAGTTACCAGTGTGATGGTCAGGATTAATGTAAACAGTGATAAAAATCTCCAGGTTGAAAAACGTGATTTCATAGGTCTGTTAGCTAAGGGTTAAATATTGCTTCCGGAAGAGAGGCCGGAAAAGCAGATTCAAAGATAATGAAATCAATATATCCCAAAGTGGTTATCCTGCATTAATTAAGGAGTAACGGTAAAATTCAGAATGAAAAATATTCCTGAGAGGGAGGTTACCAACGGTGCGTTTAATCGCGTCATGCTACGGATAAGCTCCTGAACGGTTTTCTTTCATACAATTGTACGGAATACCTTACATTGATACAGTCCTGCCCTGATTACCCCTTATCTTTCGATGATTTTTTAATCTGATTATGTTATGAGAAAGTTATTGATAGCATTTACTTCCATCCTTCTGATTGTTGTTTCCATTTCATTTATGAGTTGCTCCGGTGATGAAGAAGCTGCAGGCTGTAAGGTAGGTTCACAGACCTATTCCATAGAAAGGACCTGGGCATACAGTACACACGACATCCAGATAAATGTCAGCGGAGGATGTATCCCGGCTAAACGTGAATTGCTCGTTGATGGAGCGCCAACCGATCATGCCGTTTACGTTAGTTCAATCAATTTTACCGCGCCATCCGTTGATGCTGAAAATGACTCAATTGTGATCACACTTCGTTCGGGCAGTACAACTTTATTCGAGAAGAAGATCGCTCTCTTTCCCGGCAACGGCACCTGGACAGAAGTTACGGCTTTCTCAGGTGAAGCCAGACAAGGCGGTCTTGTCATTCCGTACAACAGCACTATTTATTATCTGGGTGGCTACCGCAATGGTGCGTCAAATACATTAACGTATTATGGCGATTTCTATGCATTGAATACGGGTACCAATCAATGGAGCCTGGTGGGCAGCAATGATCTGCTGAAAGGAATAACATTAAACGCTGCTGTTGACGGTGATGTTTTATACGGCAACAATGAAAAGACTGGTAAAATAGTTTCGCTGAATACCGGGAATACGGTTGAAGAAATCACAGACAAATCAGCATACGCGCGCTGGGCTTCCTTAGAAGGCGTTATGTACCAGATCCGCACCCCTGAAAAAGGAAAGTTCAGCATTGAAAAATTCTCTGCGACCAATAAAAACTGGGAGCTGGTAAAAGAAAAAATACACGGTTACGGAACAGAACCTGATTACATTCTTATTGTACCGGCATTCAGTTATCAGGATAAGATTTATTTCATGACCTATACCTCAGCTCACTACGACTTCTGGTCATTCAGACCGGATGGCAACATACTTGAACTGGTCTCGGCTGTTAATCTGAAATACTTTACTGCGAACAACGGACTTCATTTTTTGTTTGCCAGGAATGGTTTGCTCTACTTTATTGATCGTGGGGGAGTGGGAACTGATATGAGTGGTAATCTGACGGCTTCAGGAAAGCCAGGAGATTACATTGTCATCTATAATCTGGAGGCAAACGAATGGATTGAATCAGCCAATGTTCTGCCGGAACAATTCCGCAGCCTGATTTCATATACAGCGAACAATAAACTCTATGCGGGCCTTAGTACGAACGTAACTCCTGGATTGCCTTTAGCGACTGGAGTGTCATACTCCAGTAAGATCTATGAGTTCAAGCCCGAGTAGTGGTCAGAAATGTATTTCTGAAAAGACTTGAAGACATGCTCTTCAGGTCTTTTTTGTTATCCACCCCATGTATACAGTCGATTGAAAAAACCTAAGGGGTGGCTCAAATCCAGCTTCTGTACATAAAGCCGATAAGCTGTTTTCAGAAATAAGATGGAGCTCATTTTCTATTCTTTCCAACCTGCTGGTTATCTGCTCTTCGGTCAGCCCATCCGCTAAAAGTAGTCTGAGTATCTCCAGGTTTTTTCTGATCTGATCTTTATCTCCGGTAATATCGAGCATTATCAGGGAAGCTCCAGGCAGCAATCTATCGGCTATTCCTTTTAACAGGTTCAGCTTTTCATCCTGATCAAGAAAATGCAGGACCAGTAAAAGCGTTGCTGCACCATATTTTTTGCTGACCTCAATATCTGTTAGTAATCCTTCGATCAACGTTACATGCTTAATACGCTGAAATTTTTCGTGTGCCTGCTGAATCATTTCCGGAGAGGGGTCTATTCCGGTTATTACCCAATGCTCAGCCGCGCGGGTAAACCGTTCTATTTCATTGCCTGTACCGCATCCCACCACCAACAATTCTTTATAAACAGCTTCACGCAATAACCTCGGTAACTGATCCAGGAAATAATGGTAGTTAGGAATCCACGTTTCTACAAACTGATTGTAACCGGATGCTCTCTCCTTTTCAAAAATTTCTACTTTGCTCATGTTAATATTTAGTTGTCGGCTGCTTTAAAACAATCCCTGTGTTGAATAAATTCGTGTTGAAAACTATAATCTGTACATCATGAGACAAAAACTCAACCTGATCACATTTGGTGTAGACAACTTTGAAAAGTCCGTGAACTTTTATGAAAAAGGTCTGGGGTGGAAAAAATCAGATAAAAGTGTAGACGAACTTGCCTTATTTCCACTCGGTGGAATAACCCTGGCCTTACATCCCCGGGGAGATCTTGCCAAAGATGCTACCCTGAAATATACCCCAGCTGATTTTTCAGGAATGACACTTTCGTATAATGCCCGATCAGAAAAAGAAGTAGATGACGTACTCGCAAAAGTTAAAAAGCTTGGCGCCACCATAATCAAGCCGGCCCAAAAAGTTTATTGGGGAGGATACAGCGGATATTTCAAAGACCTGGACGGATACCTGATTGAAGTAGCCTTCAACCCGTTCTGGGAGCTTGATGAAAATGATAATCTGAAACTTTGAAAACAGGCTTATTCCTGACGCTGTTCCATCTCCTTCCGGATAGAATCCATATACTTCAGCATAGAGTCAGATCGCTGACGAACTGCACTGTTGTTTTTCAACGAATCCAGTCTCTCTCCTATTTCATCAAATTTTGAAAGCACTTCCGCAGAAACATAATACGCATGAACAGCCTGCCTGATCTCCTCCTCCGTGAATTCACCGCTTTTCATCGCTTCACCATAGGTAGAAGTCAGTAACCGCTTTGCATGTGCCGCTTCTGCATTTCCGGAATCTATCGCAACCGTCAGGTTAGCCATAAAGGAGGAGTCAGAAAGGTAGAACTCACGCATTAATTCAAATCCTTTTTCTTCATAGTCAGGCACAGTCTGCTGAGTGGTATTCGTTTCAGGGCGCGTACACTGAACGAGTGAGAAGAAGCCGATGATCCACAGGAACTTTGTCATGAAGAATGTTTTTTAAATTCAAGACCGACCCCCTTCATGGCATTTCGAAGTTTAGGTATTGAACCCGGGCCTACGCCATGAAATCCCAGAATATCTTTTTCACTATAGGTCGAAAGTTTTTTTAACGTGTCGATGCCCTCACGTTCGAGCGCGCGCCTCGCTGGTGCTGAAAGAAGAGAAAGAAATCCGGATTCAGGTTTACGTTCGCCTTCACAAGCCGGACACACAGGACAATCACTGCTCTTATAGTATTGATGGCCGTTTTTGCAGGTTCGCAGTGTTCCTTTTACCTTTTGCATCTATAGGTTAAAAATGCAAAAATCCCGGCACAGAAAACAAGCTGATGCATAAAGCTTCGCCCGGAAATTTATAACTTCATCGCATGGCGGAACAAAAAACAAAACCTACGGAAGTAACGGTTGAAAGCTTCCTGGATAAAGTACCCAACGAAGCAGTTCGGGATGATTGCTACACGTTGATCCGGATCATGAAAAAGATCACCGGTGCACAACCTAAAATGTGGGGGCCTTCCATTGTGGGTTTTGGTCAGTATCATTACAAATATGAAAGTGGCCACGAAGGATACTCCTGCCTGACCGGATTTTCTCCCCGTAAACCCAGTATCAGCTTATACATTATGCCAGGTATTCCCGGAAATGAAAAGCTGCTGAAGAAACTGGGGAAACATAAGGCTGCTACCGGTTGTATCTATATCAAAAAGCTGGAAGATGTTGATATCGATGTACTGGAAGAACTGATCAAAAAATCAGTTGCTATAGTCAAGAAGAAGTATCCTGCGTAATAACACGATCACATCTGTTTTACATGAATGGTGATAGGTTTGCTTCGCCAGCAACCTCCTCTACGCTCTAATAATAATGGATAAAAGTTAACCATTAACACTCCACACTGTCCGCTTCCGTTCAAACTATCATTTTCCCATAACCTCTCCTGCGGTATTTTGCATGACACGGTTTTGAAATCCGTAGTCAATTTTTCTCCTTGGGTTAGTCACGTTTACTAACCCAAAAATACCTATGAAATATATTGTACTGCTTTTTGTGATGAGCGCAACTACTGCGTTCACACAGATCATGCCCCTCACCGCTGAACCCGATGGCGGGAATAAAAAAGCATCTGTATCCGAACAGATCGGAATTGTAAAAATCGGGATTACCTACAGTCGTCCCGGTGTTAAAGGCCGCGAAGGCAAGATCTGGAATACTGCTGTGGCACACTATGGATTTATAGACCAGGGTCATGGTACAAGTACGGCTGCACCATGGCGTGCCGGTGCAAATGAGAACACCGTGATGTCATTCTCACATCCGGTAAAAATTGAAGGCAAAGATCTTTCTGCCGGAAGCTATGGATTCTTCATCGCGCTGGGTGAAGAAGAAAGTACGCTGATCTTCTCTAAAATATTTACCTCCTGGGGAAGTTTTTATTACGACCCGGCTGAAGACGCATTACGCGTTACGGTTAAAAATCAAACACTAGAAAGCAGTGCAGAATGGTTAACGTATGAATTCATCAATCAGGGTGACAGTACCGTTACCATCGCCATGTCGTGGGAGAAAAGAATGATACCCTTCACCGTATCCGTTCAACGCAAAGCATTACAGATTGCGGCCTTCAAAAATGATTTCCGTACCACGCGGCCGTATTATGATTTCATACAGGCAGCCAACTGGTGCGTGCAAAATAACTATGAACTGGAACAGGCCCTTGCCTGGATCGACCGGGGTACGAATTTCAGAATCATGGGTGAAAAGAATTTCAGAACACTGAGCACAAAAGCTGCGGTTCTCATGCAAATGAAACGAATTGAAGAAGCTAAAAAAGTTATGCAGGAAGCACTGCCCATGGGTACTATGCTGGAAGTACACTTTTACGGACGTGAGCTGATCTCTATGAAAGAGATTGATGAAGCTTTCAAAGTGTTTAAGCAGAATGCTGAAAAATATCCGAATGAATATACCACCACCGTAGGCCTTGCCCGGGCGTATTCGGCTAAGGGTGATTATAAAAAAGCGATGCAGTATGCTAAGGTTGCCTTACCCAAGGCACCGGATGAGCGTAATAAACTCAGTATTGAAGCGATGATCACTAAACTGCAGGAAGGAAAAGATGTGAATTGATTGGGGGAAGGTCGGGTGCAGAAATGTTGCCCGGCCTCTTTACAACCTGTTTCGCCAGATCTCTTTACCGGTTTTAGCATCCAGGCAAAGTACAGCACCACCAAAGCTCAACAGAAGATTGTTCCCTTCGTAAAGCCAGGAGCCCAGCTCAGGATTCTCGTTGTATTTGTCGGTAATGCCGAGGGAACTTTGTTTTACTTCCCATATTTTTTTCAGATCGAACGAAATCGCGGTAAGGATCGCATCGCGTTTATCCAATGCAGCATAGTGTTCAACAATAATGAATTCAGCGGAATCATCCCGCAGCATGATCTCGGGACTAAGAAATTCTCCATCATAAGCACGATCGGTATTGGATAACATCAGGGTTTTGATCTCTCCCGTATTTACACTGAAATTAAACATATAGGTACGTGGATCATACGGTTCATTCGGGAGAGTTCCCGGATAAAGTTTTTCATCTTCCGGATCAAAATAAAACTGATGACCATCCATGGCTGTGATCGACAAGTATCCTTTTTTTCTTCCCTGAATGATCCGGGAATTACGACCGAGTGAATTAATACCTGACTTTAGTTCCGGGAATTTTTTAAAACCATTTTCCGCAGACCATTCTCCTGTTTCCTTACCGGTGAAGAGATCATAACGGACCACACGATCGGGTTCAAAGATGAACACACCATTGTCTGTCATCGTCAGTATCTCGCTGTAGTCGCATGTCATCCGTAACAAACGCTTACCCGTCTTCAGGTCGAGCACATAGATACGATACATGGTATACGTGCCACCATCACCGTCACCGGTTTCATGACGCTCCATCAGGCATACTTCGTTACCATTGCTTCGCATCTCTATAAATTCTGCGGCATAGCCATATTCACTTCGGGTGAGATAGATCATCACATAGATACTGATCAGTACAAACACGGTTCCGATCGCACGATCGATCAGGTTATTTCTGAACGGCTTGTACATAAAGAAGAAACCGGCTAACAGCAACGCCCCGATCACCACAGTCATGAAGAGCCATGTTTCTGAAACTACGTGATCAATCAGGTTTTCCATTGGTAATTAAAGTACGAAGATTTTTTAAACCTATAATCCATCCTTCTCTTCCAGGCTGAAGAGTTCATCTACAGAAATGCTGAACACCCGCGCCAGTTTCAGCGCCAGCATCGTTGATGGAATAAATTTTCCAATCTCAATGGAGTTGATGGTCTGTCGTGACACACCCACTTTCTCTGCGAGCTGTGCCTGGGTAAGGTTGTGGCGGGCACGCTCTACCCGTATGGTGTTTATCATAAATTTACCTGCGTGAAAAGTACAACCGGGGGTAATAGACAGAAATAGCCAGAACAAAAACAAGAATAATGAAGTGGTTGATTTCGGTCATGTGAAAAGGTATAAGACTCACCTGATATAAATTCGTCAGCACCAGTTTGATGGTATAGGCAAATACGAAGGCTATGTACATCGATGATGTTTTCAGACTTACCGATCTTTCATCTTCAATTTTTTCCATACTGGTAAACACCGTGAATAAACCGATCATCAGGGGAAAGTCGGTATTCCTTCCCGAAGCAAAAAAGAACATGGGAAGGCCAATGGCAATTAGGAACAACCCCAGGTATTTCTGATAGATAAAGCCCCGGTGAGCCAGTTTATTTAAAGAGGTTTTCATAGAAGATTCTTTTTCAGTAAAAGTAAGTAAACTATTCATAATGTCAAGTTTGTTTTACTTTTTGTACTACATAATTTACAATTCTGGCAAAATTGTGCCTATTTTCATGCTATGAATACTACACTAAAATTTATTGGCCGCATACATTCTCCCCTGAAGAGAATTGAGGATTGCCCTTTGCAGGAAAGTGAAAATGCTCCTGAAGCTACACTGGAGATTTTTTCAGAATTCATCGAGGGCATACAAAGTATTCAGCCAGGTGATTCAATTGTGTTGCTGACCTGGTTCCATCAGGCACACCGGGACGTGATTACCTGTGTTTCCCGGAATAATTTCACGGGACCAAAATTCGGAGTGTTCTCAACCCGGTCACCGGATCGCCCGAATCCGATTGGCCTGCATTACGTGAAGGTTATTTCCGTAACCGCTGACCGGATTTCTGTCTCTGCATTGGAAGCTTTGGATGGAACACCCCTCATCGATATCAAGCCCGTTTGGAAGCAGGGGTAAAGTAATTTTCATTCCTGCATACGTTTGTTCGTCAAGCGAAATGAGGCGCCAGATTTATTATGACGACTTCGTGAATGTTTTGTTAAGTATTTTTGAAGATTACGATTCTAAAAATTACCTTTATCTACTGAATCGGTAGACAATTATCTCCCCACCGTTTGATTTTCCTGTAACCTGCAGCAGGAAAGCGCTAAGGATGGATCACTATTAAAATTAATCAAACCATACGTTATGAGTAGTCTGAAAGCACTCCCCCATAAAATCAAAAGAAACTATTACCGCGCCAAGCGATTTATGAACGAGACCATTTTTGTAAGTATTCCATCTTACAAGAACATTGAGTTAAAAGAACGGCAGGAGTTCTACGCCAATGAAGTTCAATCAATTATTAAAAATGCTGCTAAGTATAAGTCGCAGCCCTTGCCGCAGGCTACAGAATTGTTTGAGAACTATGATTATGAATTGTCTATAAGTGATGTTTCAGGAGATATTCTGACACGGAATAACAATGGTACCATTTCATACTACCGGGGAATTTTACCTTCATACGTTCCTTTCTTCAAAGAATTGTACAGCCTGGGCATTCTTCAATCCCTGGGTGAGTCTGGGCGGATTGTTAAAATGAAACCCACGAATTTCTACACCAGCGAATATCCGTTGATCATTGAAGTTGAAGTGCTCCGGGTTGTTAATCCCGCTTTCTGGTCATTCTCGATGATCAAACAGAGCGCGATCAACCTCATTCTGATCGACCTGGTGTTAAAAGAATTTGGATATGGTGTAATCGATGGACATCCGTTCAACTCTACATTCAAGGACGGTTTTCCGGTTATGTTTGATGTTGGCAGTTTTGTAAAAAGACAGGAGTGTCAGTTTACCGGAGAGCTTATCCATTATTACCTCCATACGCTGTTGATGCTTTCCATGAACCGGAGCCACTTCTCCCGTCATAACATTGCGGCCATGAATATGCCGGTATTATCCACTGTAGGAAAAGGGATCTCCATTGAAAAGAAAGCGCTGTATGATACATTCTTCAGCTATCATGAAAAAAACAGCAGCCGCGGATATAACACGATTTTAAATGAAGTGTTTAATGAGAAGATCATTAAGCCGGAATATGTAGATGTTTTATTTGCCACACGTCTGGAAGAAAAAACCACGTGGGGCTCTTACTCCAGCGATTATTTTGAAAATGAAGAAGTGAACAGTACAGGCTCACAAGACAGGCCTTTACTATCCACCGACCGCATGGGAAAAATTATAAACATGATCCACCAGTATTCGCCTGACGCCAAATCAACCGTAGATCTGGCAGGCAACTCGGGTTATGTAAGTTCATTGCTGGCCAAGACGGGAAGGTATGATTCCGTTATCAACCTGGACTACGATGAGAACGCCATTGAATTCGGTATCTCAAAACTGAAAGGCAAAAAAGTAACATTATATCACGTGAACCCCTTCTTCCCGTTTGGAGACCGTGATGCATTTGCAGAATCGGTAAAGTCTGATGTGGTTCTCGCGTTAGCATTAACCCATCACCTGATATTGGCACAGCACTATAAGATCCATGCGATTTTCTCCATCATGGCCATGTATTCAAATAAATATGTTTACGTTGAATTCTGTCCGCTGGGAGACATGTACGGTGGTGGTGATGTAATTCCCGAAGTTCCATCCTGGTACAACGAAGAGTGGTTTGAAGAGAAATTCAAGCTATTCTTTAATCTCCTGCACAAGGAAGTATTGCATACCGTAAAGATTAAAGGAGAAGACAAGAAATTACGGATAATGTATGTAGGTGAGAAGAAGAAGCCTTAACGGGTTCTCTCAGTGAATTATTCATCAGGGTCTGCAGGTTCAAAACCGCAGACCCTGCTTATTTTCCAGCGTGCAGCCTGAAACTCTGGCCCGGAATTAATTTCAGAAACAGGGTGACTTTCCGCCAGGCCGTGCATTCCTTAGGCATATCGGTAAAGATCGCTCATGACTCGTTTCAGTTATGAACGGTTTTTAGTACCTTATTCTAACTAACCTTGCAGATAGGATGGCCCGCACTCTTTCCATATCATGCATTTTCACCTGGACAATCATCTGTCTGGTGCAGGGTTATGCCTTTGGACAATGGTCGAGTCAGGGTGGCTCGCTGGTCATCACCTCTTCCGCCCGGGAAGGTCTTATCATAGTAGCCGATAAGCGCTCCATAGAAACTCATGGAAAAGACTCAACATTCGCTGAAACCACGAAAATCTATCCGCTGAATGATTACTATGCCTTCACGGTAGCCGGAAAATTATCCATTCATACCGGAGGGCTCTTTCCTGCATCGTTTGAGTCTGTTAAACTGATCCGTAGTTTCCTGGAGTCAAATCGTCAGCCGGTTGTGTCACTGAGTTTGCTGGAAGATCTTGGAAATTATCTGTTCGATAACTTCCAACCCGTTCTGGAAAAGATGCACATGCAACGATGGCTTTCCAACTCCTGTGGTACTATCGAAACCAAACTGGTGGATATTACCATCTGTGGATACGATGTGAAAACAAACATGTATCAGTTCGGAATTCTTTCCGTAGGCTATACCGATACGTACAACCTCGACACCGGATTTGACTGTGCCCTTAACCTGTCATATGAATCCTATTCAGATATGTATAAAGCGTTCAGAGCTTCCTCTCAGATCAGCATTGCAGGAAAGACCGACCTGGCCGCTAAACTTATTCTAACCCAGAACGAGGTGATGCAGAAGTTCATCACCAACAAGGCAAAAATAAATTTCAGTTCTTTCGAAATCATAACATTTTCAAAATGGCTGATCGAAGAAACCAGCAAAGTAGATAAAACCGTGGGTGATGGTGTTGACGTGGCCATCATTGACGAGAAAGGTTTTCATTGGCTTGCCGAAAACTGACATCGCTTACTGAACCTTCTCCAATTCATCTTTCACCCCGTACATGATTCTATAGTACTTGTATTTTCCCTGTTGATCTTTTTCTATTTCATAATACACATCAAAACCATCGGTTTGATACACTCTGGAGTCTGATTCAGGCAGAAGCTTTACGCGTCTGGTACCGTACATCCGGAATAACTCTCCCTTCTCCCGGATAATGTTTATCCCGCTGCTTTTGAATTTAAATGATCCGGTAAAAGCATCCAGTGCCACTGAGTCAAGATCAATGGGTTTGTGTTCATACGAAACCTGTACTGGTTTACCATATAATATATGCGCTACCGATCCGGAGATAGCAGATGATGCTGATTCATTGTTCGACAGGATAATAATAGTTCGGTCTGAGTCAATATACCGCGAAAGATTAGTGGCATAACCCGGCCACCCTCCGGAATGCGTTACAAATTTTCCAAACTGATTTTCTCCCACCATTACACCATAGCCATAGTAATACTTTGATGTGGTATCCATCAGGCTTTGATGTGATGTCATTTGAGAAATGCTTTCTTCTGTCAGTAAGGTATGATTCACCATCGCTCTGTCCCACCTGAGAAGATCCGTTGCCGTTGAGTTGATTATTCCATCGCCTTGTATTCCATCCAGCCAATAGACAATTTTCAGATCGGGCAAAGAGTCGGGTAATATGAATCTTTTTAAACTATCGTTCCACACATACCCGTACGCATAGTTCGGGATCACTTCGCCTGATCTACGGGTATTATACACTCTTGAATTCTTCATGTTCAGGGGTGTAAATACATTTTCTTTCATAAAGTCATGAAATGATTTTCCTGAAACTTTTTCGATAATACTCGCCAGCAGTGCAAAGGCGGTATTGCTATACTCCCATTTCACACCCGGCTTAAAATGAATGGGAGGTTTTTCAGTGGCCATAAAATGGATTATATCAGCATTGAATGCAATTTTGGATTCATCCCATTTACCGGCCATCGTGGATTCATAATCCGGCAAACCAGAAGTATGGGTAAGCATATGATGTATGGTTATACCGTGATAAGGAAGTTCAGGAAAGTACATCCGGAGTGAATCGGTCAATTGAAGCTTTCCTTTTTCCTTTAGTAACAAAATACCCGTAGCCGTAAACTGCTTGCTGACAGATGCCAGCTCAAATAAGGAACTGTCGTTCAAAGCCTGCCGGGTTTCAAAATCAGTCAGTCCAAAACACTTCTGATAGATCACCTCACCTTTCTCTGCCACCAGAACGCTTCCATTGAATTTAAAATGTTTCACCTGAGCTTCCATGAAAGTATCGATGGCGACAATGCGTGAATCCTTTACCTCATGGCGGCACGAGAATACGATAAGGACAGAAATAAGTAAGAAAATGATTCTCATAATTATGTTTGAATTATTTTTTGTAGTCTCTGAAGGTAAGCTCCACATGATTCGCCTCCAGATCAATATTGATTTGTTTAACGACCGAATCAATTTCATTTGCCTGATCAATCATTTTACTGATAAAAAAATCAGGGTCAGTCTGTGGCTCGAGTTTGTACACGGAAGCCAATCCAAGCAACCGTGCTACCGGGCCACGTAAATGGTGCGCATTGGTATAACTGTACTTGATCAATATCTCATTCTGCATCAGTATCCGGGCGGTTCGTTCATTTACTATTTTTTCCAGATCCGTGTTCAGTGTATTGAGATTGTCATGCGCCATCAACAATTCTTCATGTTGTGTCTCAATTTCCTTTGCCTTTTCATTGAGTTTAATATTTGTTTCCCGAAGGTATTGATGAATCCGGTCATAACTGCCTTTCAAAACAGCCGTGGCATAAATAAGTATGAAGTATAGTGTAGAATACGTAATGGCAGCTGTGAGAACACTGTCTACGTGAAAAAGGAAAACGGTATTTATAATGATAAAAGCGATAGCATGCATGA
>DASXWH010000282.1:0-2180 GCA_036503775.1 Ohtaekwangia sp. | reverse complement strand
GAGCTGAGTATGGTGGACTTGAAGCTGAAGATCTTTCAGGCGATTGTTACATGTGGGATATCCCGCTTAATGTTCGTTACACGTTTGCTCCATCCCGTAAGCTTACCGGATTTATCAGCACCGGACTTACCTCCTATCTCTTAAGTGATGAGAACTATTCATTCCAGGTAGAGACAGGTTATGGTGGTCGTCAGCAATACACCATGAATGTGAAGGACGGAAACAACGAATGGTTCAGTATGGTGAATGTTAGCCTCGGTCTGCAACAACGGTTCTCCGATCGTTTCACGATACAACTTGAACCGTTTGCCAAAATACCATTGGCGGGAATCGGTGAGGGTAACATTCAACTCAGTAGTGTCGGATGTTTCTTCGCAGTGGAATACCGCTTTGGAATACGTTCATCAACGTCTGAATATTAATTCTCCATCACCATTCACCGACAAGTTATTAACCAAAATCAATTTTTTACATCCCAGGTGAAAATACCTTTACGCCATATAACAGAAAGACATTATTCAGAAAATTACGCTCTTAAAAAATAATCCTCAACGCATGAAAAACCGCTCGTATTTTTTCTATTCCTTATTTATCTACACAACACTGATAACCTTTACCTTTTCCAGGTGCAGTGACAGCAATGATGCCGAAAAAACCAACGGCAACCTGGAAGAACTCAGGCTCACTGACTTTCCCCTTACTGAAATCACTTATACCGACATTGAAATTATACATCCTGAAATTGTGAACGGGGAGCAAGTTGATCCGGGACACATCACGATCGTCATTCCACGATCATACAACAGTCTGGTGCTCAGTTTAAAACAATTTGGTCATGACAAGGGTAAGTACACCATCACGCCTTTACCCGGTGAATTGCAGAATTTCACTGAAGAGCCTGTAACCTACACCGTATCATTCAGCGCGTTTCCTGACCGCAAAGTACAGTATGAAGTATCCATCGCGTATTCAGACGAGCCCTGGACCGAAAACAAAACCATCACCGGATTCCGGTTTGAGAAAAGTAAGAATCCAGACCTGCCTCAAACTATTGAAGCTGTAAAAATTGCAGACTACGAAAGCTCTTCCGATGGTGCTATTTATATACTGGTACCTGACGGCACTGATTTCAGTAAACTCGTGCCCACCATCACCTTTGATGCTGCAAAGCTTTACTACAAAACAAATGTTGATTTCACGGAATTCGAAAACGGCATTACGGTGGATTTCAAATACCCCAATCAATTCTTTCTGCAGGCCGAAAACTCACTGGGTGAAAAATCCATGTTGTACACGGTCATTGTTGACGTTCGCGATCCGGTTGTATTTGATGAGCCTGTGATCGTAACCACACCGGTAAAAACCGGTGATGGTTCAACATCCACTTCATTCCTGGCATTCTCTACCTGGACTAACCGTGGTAATCATCCCATCACCGGGATGGCTCCAAAGGAGTACATTGAAAAGACGTATCCGTTCTCGGGCAGTGATATCAATATTATCACAACATCATTGGCAAATCCACAAGGCGGAACTCCGGGTGTATTGCCGGGTGAAAAGGGCCAGGTTCACATCACGGTAAAACAAGTGTCAATAACCGGGCAGTATTCTACGAAAGCGGTATTTAAACCAACCTTCAGCTTCAACATAAATACAATTTCATACTGGCCTCCTGATGATCGTATTGAAGACATCTTTGCCGAGGCTTCCGTTACTATTCAATCCACGCTGGAAGAATAGGTAACGTTTAACGTTCACCATAACTTAACTTTTAAATTTTCATAGCAACCCTTTCCGGAAACTTTACGTCCTGTGCGCAAAGAAAATATATGATGGATACTCCCGGAACTATGAATAACAACAACAACCCTATGACGATGAAACTAAAACACATCTTTAATCTGAATATTATCTGGTCAATTGTTCTGCTCTCCTGCATTATTATGGCATGCGGTGAAGAAGAAGTAACGATAGAACAGGAGCCTGTCGTTGAAGAAATTCCACCGCCAACGGGTGGCAGTACTAACACCGATGAAGACCGGTATGTTTATGTTGCCGTCAATGAAAGGATCAATGACATCTGGGTACCACGCATCTATGGTCCGGGAAATATACCCAGTGAAATGACCGATGGAAGAAAAGATTCGGGGATAGAAGCCATGGGAATGGATGAAAACCGG
>DASXWH010000281.1:0-17355 GCA_036503775.1 Ohtaekwangia sp. | reverse complement strand
TATTGCCTGTTATCGCGACAATGTAGCGCGTGAGCTGGCCAAGGTAGGCAAGCCTGTCGACAGAACAGAATGGGGAATGTCTCCGCCTACCATCAATGCGTATTACAATCCTACCTTCAACGAAATTGTTTTCCCGGCAGGCATACTGCAGTTTCCATTATTCGATGTGAATGCGGATGATGCGATCAACTATGGCGCCATCGGCATGGTGATCGGTCACGAGATGACGCATGGCTTCGATGATCAGGGTGCGCAGTATGATAAAGACGGCAACCTGAAAAACTGGTGGGCACCGGAAGATGAAAAGAAATTCAGGGAAAAATCAAAACAGGTGATCGACCTGTACAATACGTTTACCGTACTGGATACCCTTCACGTGAACGGTGCCCTTACCACCGGTGAGAACATGGCCGACATCGGAGGCATTGCCATTGCGTATGACGCCTTCAAGATGACCGCGCAGGGAAAAGATACGACTCGCATTGATGGCTTTACTCCTGATCAACGCTTCTTTATCTCCTTTGCACAGGGCTGGCGAAGCAAACGGAAAGATCAGGTATCCATCCAATACATCAACATCGACCCTCATTCTCCACCGATCCATCGTGTTAACGGACCGCTGATGAACTTCACACCATTCTATGAAGCCTTTGGAGTGAAAGAAGGTGACAAGATGTACAAGGCGGAGAGTGAAAGGATTAAGATCTGGTGAGATCTTTTTCGATTTTAGAAATGCATGAAGGCATTCCCATAAATGGGATGCTTTCATAGTTTCGTTTGTTTGAAAAAGGTAATATTCCAAAGACAACCCCAGACCGAATATAACTCTCTATGTACCGAACCAACGTTCCTGTCTTAACTAAGTCTTAGGTTACCTAGACAAGCCTAAAACCGCAAAGAAATATTTAAGCTGATATTCTTTTCAAACGCGTTAAATGAAGTTTCAAAATCAGAACCTGATCCGGCTATTTGGTAAAGATTACGTCCGGAGACTGAAACAAACGCATTCCTGATAAATTGGTCGGAAAAAGGAATCCAGTAGCCGAGCGAGATGTCTCTTAATTTCACAAAAGAACTCTCCCCATTACCAAAATCGGCCTGTACAAAATCGAGGAGGGCTGTAAAAACTATCCGGTTCATCTTGAATTGATTAAACATCTGATTCCGCCAGGATACGGGGCCGTATTCTACATTATCACTTGCATTTCCATCCTGAATCAGCTTCTCATTAAAAGTTGAAAGCATTATACCAACTTTGTACCTGAATTTACCACGCCTAATGGGTTCCCATCGAATATCTGCTTCCCATCCCTTTCGATACATTTCATCAAGAGCGGTAGTAAAAACATCCGAAGGAAGCTCATAATCTTCTTTTGCTGTAAAATAATTTATACTGATTTCAAGCGCAGGTTTTTCCAGGAAAAAATCACCTCCAAATTCAATAACCTGGACAACAAATGGATTTCTTTTATTCAATCCACGAGGCTCTAGTGTTTCCAGTGGGTAATTGTAGTAATTAATCGAGGTGCCGGACGAAAAACTGCCTCTGAATTTCACTATCGAAAAAGGTTTTATTTTTACAAGTTCCGTTAACAAAAACGATGTTGATACGGAATAATTAGGCTCCGTGAATTTCTCGAAGTTATTTATGGATGAATTAAACCGGTTGAGTTTATATAACAATGTTGTATGGATAAATTTTCTGAATCCTATAGTTCCTCCTGTGGAAACTGAAGTCGATTCCATTTGGTAATCTTGTGTAGAGACAGCACGCAATACATTTCTGCTCTGATTAATGAACTGTATTCCTGCAAAGCCCGACCATGTTATATATTTATCCTTACCCCCCTTCACATTTGTGAATAAATTTACAAGCTGACGATCGGTCTTCGTTTTATTTTTGTCAACATAGGACTGATATTTCAGGATTGCGCTGGAGTCTGTACTGGAATATGCAACCTGCGATGTGATGTTTAACCAATCCAGTATATCATACTTAAAAGACACATTGCCAGTAAAAAAGTTTTGTGTGCCACTTTGCGCTTCAGAAACATTCAGATTTCCATATCGGTCATCCAAAATAATACGGACAGATAATCTGTCGGTGATAACCACTCCGGTGTTAACCTTGAGGTTATGGTATTGAGGATACTTTAAATCTGAATCATCCCCCCAGCCGGGTTGGAATTGAAAATTATAGGATACGCGCGTATCTATTTTTCCAAAATCCTGACTGTACGCAATACTATTACCCAGGTGCCACGAATGTTCAGGATATCCGGATTTAGGGTCCGGTATACCCATTGTAGTATAGCTATTAAAATCGAACACCGGCAGACTAAAACCTTCACCCGTTTTGCTCCTTAGCAAAAACGCTCCATAATTTCCACCGTTTATGTAGTTCAATGCATCCGCGCTTCCTATTGCCGTAATCGAAGCAAACTCAAACGAATTCAGATTAGCGTAGCTCCCAATCGAACTACTAAATGGAATGCCATCCATTACCGTGGTAGCATCGTAGACCGTATGCAAATAATCCGTACGAAAACCGGATAAAGATGCATAACCCGCATAAGGGGACATCACCAGTCCCGGCACCTGACCTCGCAGTACATTAAACACAGAAACTCCTGATGAAAGCAGAAACAACACGCTATCATCAATTGTTCTCGCATAGTTTCCTGATGAACGAAAATCCTGGGAAAAATACGGTGTGTATTGAATAGCGTTATGCCTTAACGAATCTATCTCCCTTATGCTGGTCGTATCCTGAGCTAAGGAAGACATTGCAAGTGATGCTGAAAAAATGACAAGTAAAAATATTCTCATCGAATAAAATCTCTATTAACGGTTAGGATCATAATTGATCGGCTTTTTCCGGAACGCAAGCTCGCTGGACTGTAACCCAAATTTAATTTGAAAGCGTCTGAGGTAGGAAGGATTTTCTTCCATTGAATTAAGATTATACTGAGCCAATACGGTCATGTATAATTTAGGATGGATCAAAAATCGTTTTCCCAAACCAATAAAATAGTTATTTATATATGTTGAAATCTCAACATCGTTTTGCTGCTCTTTTATCCACGAACTTTCCCATTCAACACTCGCGTAAAAACTTTTGTAGATATCGTAGCTTGAGAAAATTTTATATGCAGTATTTGTTGGTGAAACATACCATCCGTGTTTAATACTGTCCTGCCCAAAGGCGGACCGTGTCGAAAAACCTGCTCCAACCACAAACCGCGTTGTGAATTTATAACCAACCTGGGGAGCGATATCAATAACCACAGGTTTAGTACTGACCATATTAAATGTACCACCAATAACCAGGCGCTCCCAGAATGTACTGCCTTGCATAGAAGTTCTCTTCACAGCAGTACTCAGGTCGCTGGAGTTCGTAAACGATTTATACTTTGATGCCAGTTTACTTACCTGATTCTGGGCCATTTGGAGTTTACCGGCATTTTTTTCGAAGTAATCGATGGCTTCTTCAACAGCCTTCTGTTTCGCGACTGATTTCAGGCTGTCAACATTTGAGTAAGAACCATATTGCGCTTTATACTGCATAAGAAGGTCCTTAGTCATTTGTACACTTGTCAACCCACTCGCTAATTCTTTCATCCCGTCAGCGTGCAGCAATCGCTTCATACTTTTTTGCTCTGCCATCTGAAACAGTTGCTCTGGTCCTACATCAAACACACTGGAAAGTGTGTCTAACCCCCGAACCTGATTTGATAGTGATGACCAGTTAACAGAATCACCATACAGCTGATGTGGTTCTTTCAGATGCTGAAACCCCGGGTACTGATTAGCATTCTCCAACACAAGGCCTTTGATTTTATCCTTGGCAAGCTGCCTGATACTATCAGTGATTGTTGAATCACGAAGCACTGACCATTGCTTGCTTATTTCATTCTGGTAAAATTGATTACTCAGCAATTTAGTTTCAGATACACCCCTCTTTACTAATCGTTTTTGCCGTTTCTCCTCGTCTCTAATTGCTCGCCAGGCGCTGTCCATAGTTCCCTGATGTTTCTTTTCTTGCATACGCATGTACCTCGTACTATCGCGCTTGTAGAATTTATAGAACTTCATCATTCGCCTGTGGCCTGATTCAATAGCCGACAATTTTTGTTGATTCTTAGGGGACAGGTTAATCTCCATACTCTGGCAAAAAAGTAGAGAAGGGTACAGAAGTAAGGACAACAATAATAATCCGCAAAAACTATTTTCTCTCATTTTTAAGTCATCAATATCTTATACTTTAAATCTTGAGCTAATAATTCGAATTATCAAAGTCAGGCTGATCAGACCATTTCTATACAATATATTCTAAAGGTAATTTCTCCAAATCAAATTCTTCAATCTTAGATCTAAATGGAAGACTTACACCAAAGCCACCGCATTTAAGACTTAGTTGTAGTCCTTTTTTTTGAAATGACTTCATAATATAGGTTTCAACATCCGGAAGTTGCAGAAGTCGCTCCTTTATCTTTGAATATCGCTCATCAAAAACATTGAAATAATACCTCGGCTTGCAATACTCAAAAATAATCCATTCGCCATAAGCAGAATCATCCAGTCTGTACTCGCTTTTTGTACCCAAAAATCTTGGCGTCTTAATAAGCTTAACAAGAACCTTATTTTGATTAAGGGACGAGGCCTTCATTTTTCAATAAGCTAAAATTTCGAAACATAGTGAGATTCGTACCAGAACCTCTTAAAGAATTAGTTATTAAACCGTCATATCCGAAACTTCTTGCAGCATTACTCAAAAGCTTAGGAGTAAACCTCACAGCAAGATCTAATGCAGGGCTTGTAGCATTTAAAAACTTACCACCAGCTCCCAAAGAATACTGAATTGTGCTACCAACTGTTGCACCTTTGTTGGCTAATTCGGCTGCCGTTGTTGACACACTATTGGATAGATAAAAACCCTTTCCAAACCTTGAGGCTGAATTGAAGGCGCCAGGCAGAATTCCGTTTTGCATTATATTTGCAGCGTGTACTTTGGATGTAGAATGAAACAAGGTACTCAATTCCCCGATAGTGGCTGTACTTCTAAATGCACTAAAAGTTGCATTCAGACCTTTAGTACCGATTAAGGCGCCCCCAATTTCTCCCAATACTTGCCCTCGTTGTAAACCATTTCCATTGAGCAGGTTATCAGCACCTATTGAAATTGCTCCCATTGTTCCCATCATGGCTCCATAAGAATTTGTACCTAGAGCAGCATCCATCTGCAGAGCTGCTGCTGGGTTACCGGCCGCTCCAGCTAACGCAAGATTTCCTAATCCTGTTAGCGTTTGACCGGGATTGGTTACAGCATTGTACAATCCGACAGCACTATTTTCGAGCCCTTTAAAAATACCTAATGTGTGCGCACCTAACCCATTAGGATGCGCTGCTGCATCAGCACTTGCGAGGGTTAACAGGCTAACTTCAACTGATTCAAGCCCCTCTAGTTCAACATGGGATACAACTTTATTCTCACTAAATGCATAGGGACTATTATGAACAAACTTGTCTGACAAAGGATCTATGGAGCTAAATCTCCCAATAACAGGATCATGCATTCTCCATTTGTACTGATACCAACCCAGATCAAGGTCTTTTTGTAATTCCTGATCCTGAAACAAAATACGGTTGTATTTAAATGGTGCATAAACCTCATCACCTCCCCCGGGATCAGGCGGTTGACCGGGTCCCTGCTCCGGTGGTAATCCGGCTATCATATTCAGGCGTTCGGCCTGATAGGTATTAAAAGACATCCCGAAAGGATAGTAATCGGAAGCCTGTGTTACCTGCAACCCGGTATTATTCTTCTGATGGATAACCTTCATCTCATCGAAATACACGTTCACAGCGCTGCTGGAATTACTTTCATTCGCTACATAGATGTACAAGTATCCATTGGTTGTAGCGGTAAAAGAAACATCCAGTTTTTCAAAAGCATTGTATGCATCTGCCGAGATCGATTTGAGTTGAGACCACGCAAATATGCCACTATCATCAAAAAACAAGTAGACCAGGTAGGCCCTCGGTATAGTTGTGCTTGAAGGAACATCAGTTGCTGCCAAGGGCGCGTTAGCATTCATGTTCTGCCACAATACAGGATTTTCAGTGCTGACGATACTAAACGTTGATGTTACGGCACCAGCCAGAATTGTTGGTAAAACTTTGGAAGAACTACCCGTGGTCTGGTTATAGCGGGCATAGGTTTCAGCATACACCACATCCCCATTCAAAACACGGAGACTTTTGGCAATTCCGATGGGCTGGTTAACGGTGTTATGTCCGTTGGTTCTGCATGATTTGTCTGGCACAAGTACTCGCTCCGATGGTAAGGTGTAATTAGCGTCTACAGAACGTGTTTGAGTTACATTCTTGAATCCATAATCAGTCTCTTCTTGTGCAGAAAGTTGTGTCTCCAGCGTAGCCTTGTACGTCACCGTTTCATGGGTTGGCGCATACGTTACACGGACATTACCCTGATGGTCTTTTAGGAAATATTCATACTCATAATTTTTTCCATTATAAACTATCCTGCCTTCTTCAGTTGGAATAAAGGCCAGTTTTCCATTTTCATATTGTGCACCCCCTGCATAATCTGTCCGCCAGACCTCGACATTGTTTTTGAATACCAGCATTCCAAGCTTGGTACCGCTCGCATCGTAAGAATATTCGATGCGAGTCGTTTGTCCATCCGGTCGTGTAAATTCAATTCGTTTAGGCAGATTAAGGTGATTATACGTGATGGATGAGATTCCCTTGTTATGGTCGAATTTCAGATTCCCGTTTTTATCGTAAAGGTATTCTTCAGAAACACTCGCTGAAGCATTTTTGAATCCCAGGGAGTTACCTGCATCTTGCATCGCAATCAGTCGATTGCTATGACTCCCATCCAGCTGTGCATAGGAATAGGTAAGATTATCTATTATTGTTTTTGTCCCTTCAACATTTCCATAACGTGTTAACGCGGCACCACTAGTGGTCTTGATATTTCCGTTTCGGTCATATCCATTGATCACTTCATCAAACATCCCACTATTTCCGTTCCAGGCTGAGACATTCTTTGTAGCATACCAGGCTCTCCTCATCCGGCTAAGGGCGTCATAGTCAAAACCGTATATCCGCTCAATCCTTGACCCAGGTTGCCTGGTGTCTGTCATCCATTTAATTAATGATATGTTACCATCATAGAATGGTTTTGTTACATAGGTGTCAGTCCCACTTCCGATGGTTGTTCCTGATGGATTGTATTGCAGTTCCATCCCGAACAAATCATTAGCATCGTTATTATTGCCATCTGCTGTTAGCGTGCTGTTGTTAATCTGGGTTAACCATCCACGGATGTTATACCTGAAATCAATTGACTGCAGGAATGTAGCTCCATTGTCAACCGAGTGAATGTTTCGTTCAATAAGACGACCTAACTCATTGTATCTGTTGTAGAACATAAGCACAGGCGTTGCTCCATTTAAAGAATAGGACAAAGTCAGTTGCCTTCCGCCATGATCGTAGGTGTATAGCTTTTCGATAGTGAGGGAAGCAGCCTGGTTATTCATCAGTTCCTTTTCAATCTTACCGATAAAGTCGAATTTCTTGGTTAAGCGTACTACCCCACCAACCTGGTTTTCTGACACTACCTGAACGGGCTGATATTTTTTATCATACCAGGTTACAGTATTCAGCCATTTGTTCTGGTCGAGGACACGAACCTTTAATCCTGTTAGTTGTCCTTTTGCTGAAGTCGTGAGGATTGTTGTGCTGGAAGGATAGCCTGTATGTGCAACATAGGTATAACTGTTGCCTTCAGCGTCCCATCCGGCATTGGATGTATAGCTGTATTCATCGTAATATTTAATGGTGAACAAGTTGCCTTCTGTAATTCCTGTCGTGGGATAAGAAGTCGTGAGTGTATATCCTATACCAGAAGTGTTTTTTGTTTCATAACGGGATGTGGAATTAGCAACATCATTTCGTAAGGTATTGAGTGAAGTACTGGTGACATAAACCCCGGTTATTACTGGCCTGTTGAACATATCATACTTAATAAAACGATACTCATTGCGAGTACGCTGCTCCGGGTCCTGGGTTAAAACTATCCTGTTCCATCGATCATATACAGTATAAAACCATCCCCCATCGCCCGATTCCATTCCGGGTACTCTTTTCGCTATCACACGCTGTTCATCATCATAAGAATATTGAAAGGCCCAGCGGTCCAGAAAAGATTGTTTATTGGCGCCATTTTCGAACTCGGTTGAAATTCGTGCGGTTCCCTCCGGAGAAATGACATACTTCAGGTCACCAGCAACACTATAGATGTAATACGTCTCAAGCCAGAGCGTGCCGTCACCAACACTTTGCAAAATTAATCTTCCCCGTAGATCCAAAAATTTTCGGGTTATTTTGCCTTGCTCATCTGTGGTCTCTTCAACAATTAAGGTATTGGCAGGATAAGTTCCTGAAAGTTCTGGTGGCCCTCCATACCAGACCCAATACCTGACTTCTCCTGTAGCGTTTAGGCGGGTGATTGTACTGACCTTTTTATTCGCTGAAGTCCATTCGGCACCAACACCTGTTTCAGAAGTTACGCGCTTCAAGGGAGATGGTTCAAATGTCTTAGTTGTATAAGGACGAGTGTCTGAAATAACAGCCGATGGTGGTGTTACATAAAAAGAATTCTGATCAGCAAAAGCCGCGCTCCTCAAAGATCCTGGTGTACCTTTAGCTGCATAGGGCAGAAAAACATTGGGCATTCGGCCAAGACTATCATACTGTGAAGGTGCTATTATATCCCTTAATGTTGGAGATGCCTGGACATTAATAGTTTGAATTGGCCGAGTAAGGCCATCTGCGTACGAATAGGTTACTAGTTTCTCTTTATTGGCAACTTGCAGGCGTGTAAGATCATCCTGCGTTTTTATTCCAGGAATTAATGTTTGTTCAGTTCTAACAAAATTTGCTTCTGTTGTGGGCGGCAAATACAAAGTCCCCTTCTTCAATGACAAGATTGAAAAAATCCAACCGTCACTGGCAGAAACACTAAACCCTGGCTTCAGCGTTACAACCGATCGGTAATGATAGGATTTCCCTTCGTAAATATTGGTCGTGTAATTATCAACCTCAACAGCTTGCGCATTAGCACTAAAAGCAGTTAATGTCATGGCTATTAACGAAAGTATTTTTTTTATCATATGTTAAAACCAATTACTATAGCCAGTAATCATTCATCTTAAGGCCTGACCGAAATAGTTTTGGAAATTATAGCATTACCCAACTCCAGATTCTTTTTTGAAAGCGTTACCTGATATGTTCCAGATTGTGTATATGTATGCTCAACGACTCCAACGAATGTTTCTGTTTTCGTTCCGTCACCAAAATCCCAGGTGTATTCCGTTTTGCCAACTTTTTCAAATGTTGCAGGTGTAAAAATTACGGGTACGTGAGCAAATGCATTTCGGGTTATGAAATCCGCAGTTATTCCCATGGCCTCATGCTTATATTTATAGCGGTATCGTGCAGTTATGTCCTGATTATTATCTTTAGTCAACATCAGCCTGCCAAAGTCATCGTACTCAAAAGAACTTACAATCCCGTTTGGATCGGTAATACCTGCCAGCCCTATTAAAGAAAGGTGCTCAAAATATGTTCCGTGTTGTCTGCTCCCTGGATTAATGATTTGTGATGTAAGTAACCCACCATTATGCAATGCACTCCAATCATAGTCCGATTGAATACCATTCTCACCTGTCACACTTGTCGGATTCATGTAGGAGTCATAACTAGATATTGTACTTGCGAGCTTATACTTTGTGTTTGAAAAAGTGAACGTGTTGTTTGTCAGGGTTGACCAAGGGTGCGTTTCAAACCAGTATCCAATATTTTTCAATTTGTAATTTTCCCATAAGCCAACACGTGTACCGGTTGAGTTATTCTTGAATCTGTTCACAAACCCGCCCGTGTAATAGGAACCAGAAGAATTCAGCAGATAATTGACAGACTCGATAAGGGAGTTAGTCATATTAAGCCTTTTCAGCATTACCATGCCTTGTGCAGCCACATCAGGTACATTAGTAGTGGGTACTGTATAGTCATTCAGGTATTTATTTACCGTAATCAGTTTTTCACCCATAGGCAATTCCTGTGTAATCTTCCTTACCAGGAAATCAGGAGCAGCAACCGCAGCAGGAGGATGAACAGGGATGTAGCTGAAAATAGTTCTGGAAGTAATTTTCTTTGCTTCGTCTCCAGGATTCTGTTGATCATATATTACATTGGTTTGTTCGGTAAGCGCAACCCAGTCATTCGTGTATTTATAGAAACCTGCTATAAGAGTATAATCACCATTTAATTCATGCCTGTATGCTTTCATACCATAAACAGAAGTTGGGACAAATCCTTCAGGGTTTATAGTATAGGTATATTGAGTGCTTGATAAAGCTCTACCCATTTCATCCTGTACTGTAATCTTTTTTAAGGTCCCACGTTGATGATCCTCATAATTAGCAGGCTTGATGGCAAATTCGCGGCATTTTGAGCATGTGGACTTATTAAAGTAATAATCAGATCCACGCGTTGCACTAATTTCATTTGGACTTTGATATTCATAAATCGTCTTTCCGATACCGGGTTGTATCACCTCAACTGTACCAAAGCCTTGTGCTCCGCCATGAGTATAATTTGGAGGAATGATAGAATTTGATGAAGTGAACACTTTTGATGTTTTATACAGCTCAAATCGGATGTCGCGGTCCACGCTGTATAAATAGTTATAGTCATAGCTCAGGTTTCCGCCATTCTTGTAGACATACTGAGTGATCTCCGGGGATTGTGATTCGAGTGTTGGAAAAGATTGAATTGCGTCTACCTTAAGTGTGCTTCTTCCATCGCCATCCAAGCTCAGAGAGTAGGTAAATTTTTTCTTTCCTCCTGTTGGATAAATCACCTCCATGAGCGTCCCTATCGTGGCAAAGTTCAGGTTGGGCTCACGGATTGCGCAAAGAAACCATGGTTTGTTTTGATTTGCGTTCCAGAAAATCCCTGGAAAGTCCTCACCTTGTGGACCTAGATATACCTCCCCTTCCGTATCACCAGGATTTTGACATTCAATAGGCTCCCCCATTTGACCATTGTATAAACCACCTGTATCCTTCTTACGCGACATCCTGCGAGGCAACTTCCTCATGTTAGTCAGATCCAATGAAATATCGTAGAAGAACTGATAAGGTCTTTCCTCACCTGAAGAAGAAACTTCGGTTACTTTATTTAAAAAAAGTCTGACGTGATCATCATTAAACATGGGGGCATAGTCATTAGCCCAGGGGTCAGGTCCTATACTCTCGTTATAGGAATAATTTGCGCCTAAACTACTGTTGTATTGATACATTTCGATTTCTGATTGAACGTAAGTACAAACCAAATCGAATCGTTTAACTAGTATGCCACTCTTATTTTTGACTCTAATGGATTTTAACCAATATGAATTTGTTAAGTCAAATCTCGTTTGGCCATCCGGTATAAAATCTACTGTTGATCCGATTGCCGTGGTTATTTTGCTCAATCTTTTTCCGGATACACTGGCATAGGATATGGTAACAACATGGGTTTGGGGTTGATGACGAGATGTAGTGATACCCAGTAAGCCCGATGTTGTACCGTAATCATTCATGCCCCTATTGTTTTTATAGGTGACAAAAAATCCTGGATATTCCTCTCGCACACCCAGATTAATTTGTTCAATATCATAATCGTGAGAGAGAGTGTACTTGTAATTTTCTGAATTGTAATCAAAATTCACATAATCTCCGGTAGGAGATTCAATTCGAGTAATATACCAGGTATTGGTAAATGTCATCCAATCCTTCTGGTAAGTCTTAAGAATTGAGAAAGCACCATTCTCTGTCACCGGAGACAGAGTCTTGCTCCATAAGTAAACACTCCAAAGTAATGTCGGATCCCCCGGATGAGGTGTGAGGTTTTGCGTTCCAACATAAGCAAAACCATTTCTAAACATACTCATGAGCGTTGAATATGATGTGGTCTCTACTGCTGTTAAATTAGCCACATTGGATACTGTAGGGTTACCAAATATGTATTTGTATCCATTGTCATCGATGACTTCAAATGCCGTTATTCGCTGTGATTCTGAGCCAAGAACAGTCTTGCCGGTTATAGTCTTGGTTATTTTTAAATTCTGATTGGGGATTATACAAATATTTCCTACATGGTCGAAAACGAATTTACCGGAGAATTTTCCAAACGAAAAATTAAATTCATCTGGCTCGGTATCCCAAACCTTTGGCGAATTCTTATCTGTCCAGGCTCCTGTCTTATTTGAAAAATTTATAAGGTCTGTCCTGTTTTGATTTGTCGTACCATTAAAGTAATCCAGCAAATTCAATCCGCTATGGGCCCGGGTTTCTGGAAACAGATAACCTTTTGCGGGAACATTTTTTGCTCCGTTTGGCAGATTTAAGTTAGCATCAAATTCATCCGGCAGACCTTTCACGGTTCGTGTTATAGCTCCATTTGCCACCAGCGTCCAATTAGTGCCAACCCAGCTTGCTGCTTCATCAACTCTGACTCCAGAACCGTTATAACTCAACGCAATAGGAAGTGAAATATCCCTGCTTTCCAACGTGTAGAGAGGAAGATTGACATTTAGGATTCCCGTATACAGCTGCACCGACTCATCAATCTGATTAATTATACTCGAGGCCGTTGGAGATGGTGGAATGGTTATTTGTGCTCCGGAATAACCCGATTGAGCATTTACTATTGCAACTGCCAACAGCATCACAATAAACAAGGATGCGATTTTAGAGGCCTTTACTTTTATCATTCTTTAAAAAGTTAAATCGAATCTGTAAGTAATGCTCAATTCTTGATTTGATTCTCAATTTTAACCAGTCGCTCCTTAATCGTTTCCAGTTCCTCAAAAATCAAATTCTTCTCCTTTTCCTTATTGATTAGCAACAGCGTAAGTTCTTCAACCTTCTGTAAGAGAATAACATTCATCTCACCAACACTCAAACCATTCTCTTTTACCTGGATCGCAGTCGGTACACCTGGCAAATGCTTATTTGCAATTATAAATTTCTCCAGTTCAGTCAGTGATAGGAGCTTATATGAGCTTTCAAAAACATAATCAGGCCAATCGCCACGAAGCTTTACAACAATCTCCTCTGCTACAACTTTACCACCCACGGCCAGTTTGTAGCCTGCTGGTGCAGTAGTTGTACCAATGCTTACCATACCGGTTGTATTGTAGTTGATGTTTGTTCCTGAAGTAATCCATTGCGAGCTTCCACCGTTGAACGGTACACCGTTGACATAAAATGCAGTAGCATTAATCGTTCCGGCAACGTCAAGCTTGTAGGCTGGTGCAGTGGTACCTAAGCCAATTCTTTTTTGACCATCGATGACAAAGGCTGCATCTGTGGATGATGAAGTGGTGGATATTATAAATTTACCACCACCAGCATTCCATGAATTGGATGAAGATCCAAGCCACCAGGTCGCACCACCTGCTTCACTGTTGCGCATATTCATTTGCCAGGTTGCTGAGTTTATAAGCGACAGCCTTACTCCTGCTTCAGGAAGTGCACCAATACCAACATCACCAAGGGAACTAATGGTCATCCGGGCGGTATTTGCCGTTCCAAAGGTTAAAGGAAAAGCACCAGTTGTTGTTATGGCTGCACTTTCCCCGGTTGGCCCCCCGGTTGTAAGCGCGGCACTGCCATACTGCGAACCTGAATAATCTATTTCGAGAGACCGTGAAGAGGAATTTTGATCGTTATACAATCGCAGTGTTGTATAATTGTTCGCAGGTGTATTCCGAATAACCTGCCCAAACCCAATTACTTCTAGTTTCATTTGAGGAGTAAAGGCACTACCTGTGCCAATGCCAACATTACCCGTGTTTGAATTATAAAGATGTGTTCCCGAAGTTAACCATTGTGCATACAATGATGAACTCAACACGAGCGTGGCAAAAAGAATAATTATTCCTTTCATAAAGGTTTAAGATTAGTTTTTACAAAATCAAGGAGACAGGAAATAGCGAAAGACGCCAAAAAATTAAATACAACTCAACGGAATGCCCACAACTGTCTTGAGTGCAAGAGTATTGATAATTCCTGAACCTGTCAATTAGTGTGTAAAAAAAATAAAACTGATACAAAGGAAGTATTCCCTTTGTATTAAAGTCAGATTTAATTGATGCATTACAACTCTTTATCAATCAGATAAAAAAATGCAAAATGATTGTCATTCAAAAGACAAAAAATTATACCTGAAAAATCCAGTATCGAAAGTTTTATTTCAATTGAAATCGTTCAATAAGAAGTCAGACGGCAAATAATCATCACCCTTTAGTCCGCCTGGCGATCACAACAATACCATGACTCAACACGGGAAATAGTTTTTTCAACATCACTTTGATGAATGGCCTGATGCCATTCATCTTCAGCGGATAGAAATTATAGAAATACTTTTCCGTTACCTGGAAACCATGACGTCTCAACAGAATATCCATTACATAATGACTGTACCAGCTCACGTGGTCCGGCCGGCAAGTTCTTTCTTCCTTATCGATCAGCGCTGAAATGAAATAGCGGGGTGACCAGGCGTTCACCGTAGTAATGATAAGTTCCGTTTGCTCGTGACAAACATGGTGGATGGCGTCCAGCGTTTTACCCGGATTGGAAAGATGCTCGATTATACTACCCATCACCACGGTATCGTAACGGACACCTTGGGTATAGTCATCTAGTTCTTCAACATTCGCGAAGTGAACATTATATCCGCGTTTCCGCAGTTTCTCTATTTCTTCTTTCTCAAAATCGTAACCCACCAGATCTTTGGCCGTCTTCTTTATTTCACCGTGCAGCCAGATACCTTGTTTGATCTGTTCGTCCGAGAGATCATGACAAACACAGCCCAGGTCGATCACGGATTTACCACGGCACTTTTCCTGTATAAATGGATTCTTGTCTACCAGTTTCATACTTAACTGCTTTAGCTTGATTACAACCTGCAATAGTAATATGATTTTTCAGAAATTCCCTTGACCCGGAGGCATTTCTTATCTGCGAATGGAACACCGGACAAAAATCAACCGGATCGGAACAATACTTAGAAGATGATCGGATAGAGTATCACATCTACCCTTCTGTTCATCTGCATGCCGGAATAACTGTGGTTGCTGTAAACGGGATTCTCAAGTCCCCAATCTTTCGTGGAGATCTTATGTTCAGGAATATTCTTTTGAAGAAGTAAGTAATGAACCGCTTCGCTTCTCATTTTGGAAAGCCATTCATTGTATTCTCTTCCACCAATCGGGTCTGTATGACTGATCAGGTGAATGTCATATTTCTCCAGCAGATCGGGAACCGAGTCGAGCCAGTGATACAAATCTGTGGCCTGGAGCTCATCAATGGAATAGCTTCCTCCTCCGAAGAAAATGCTCATCCGGATCTCTTCCTTGTGCTGCTGTTGAGCAAACAACACCTGAGGTAGAATGATGCACATGACGAGAATGAGCCGCAGCATGAAGGAATATACGAAATACGCTTCGTGGGGAGAAGGTTATTTATTTTAATGGTAGAAGCGTTAATCGTTATTCGTTAATTGTGGGCATGAGTTTAAGGCATGGGAGGTGAGATGTTATAATAGTATGGATACTCACCACAGCGGCATACCCCCACGGATAACGATTAACGGATAACGACTTACGCCTCCCGTCAATAGACAGGAGCCTGTGGTTTATTCCCCAGAAGTTCATCAATGCGGCTCATGACATCGTTTGTTAATTTCTCTTTCGCCTCCAGCGCCTTGAAGTTCTCGATAAGCTGTGACGTTTTTGACGCACCGAGGATCACGGTACTCACGTGAGGATTTTTCAGACACCATGCGATGGCCAGCACCGGCATACTCATGCCGATCTCCTGTGCAAAGGCTGTGATCTTACGGGTACGTTCCAGGTTTGCATTGACCAGCGTCTGATCCTTTAACCAACCGAGACCTTCAATTCCCAACCGGGTATCCGCAGGAAATCCATCGTTGTATTTTCCCGTAAGCACTCCGCTCGCCAACGGTGACCAGATGGTGGTACCCAGTCCTACACCATTATATAATTGTGCATACTCCAGCTCTACTTTATGCCGCTCAAGTAAATTATACTGCGGCTGTTCCATCACCGGGCCGATCAATGAATAACGCTGCGCTACCATATGCGCTTCCATAATTTCCTGTGCACTCCATTCACTCGTTCCCCAGTACAGTACTTTCCCCTGTTGAATCAGGTTGTGCATGGTCCAAACGGTTTCTTCAATGGGTGTTTGCTTGTCAGGCCGGTGACAGAAATATAAATCGAGGTAATCTACCTGAAGGCGTTGAAGGGCCTGCTCACACGCTTCAACCACATGCTTACGGTTCAACCCTTTTTGCGTGGGCTTCAGATCTTTTCCGCCTAACCCAAAGAACACTTTACTGGACACGGTATAGCTGTCGCGTCTCCATCCTTTTCGTTTCAGAATTTCACCCATGATGATCTCCGACTGCCCGCGCGAATAGATCTCTGCGTTATCGAAGAAGTTCACACCGTTGTCGTACGCCACCGTCATGAGGTCTTCTGCGGAACGGTCACCGATCTGTTTGCCAAACGTGATCCACGATCCGAAAGAAAGTACACTGAGCTGTAAGCCTGATTTTCCAAGTCTGCGGTATTCCATAGCAATTTTCAATTAGCAATTATCAATGTCCAATGAGATATATACTTCCAGAAAATAATCACCCCAGCCACCAGTGACGCAAATGACACCGTCAGCACCGCTGCCGCACCCATATCTTTCACCTTTCCGGCCAACGGATGACGTTCCGGTTGAACCAGGTCAACGAGATTCTCCAATGCGGAGTTCAGCAATTCAAATCCCAGGACAAGTCCGATACAGATCAGCAGTATACACCACTCTGCATTTGTTATCCTGAAATAAAATCCCGCTACAATGACAGCTATAGCAACGCTCAGCTGAACACGAAGATTGCGTTCTTCACGCAGGGCCTGACGTAACCCGTTCCAGGCATATTGAAAACTTCGGAGAAATGATTTCATAAGGTCAATACTTCATCAATCGCTTTTTCAAGGTAACGATCATCTTTTCCATTCCAGGTAAAACCGTTGAAGGCAGCGGCAGCGCTAACGGCTTGCATCAGATCAAAGGTATGCTGTGGTGCACTATAAGCTACACCGCTTGCCCGTAATTTTGCTGCCAGGTACTCCTGCTCGGTTTGACCGGGTGTAGGGATCAGTATCGCGCGTGAAGATAATTTGCTCAGGTCCAT
>DASXWH010000280.1:0-12661 GCA_036503775.1 Ohtaekwangia sp. | reverse complement strand
CCTGGAATTTGTTCCCCAGGACCAGGCTACCGTTAACGGATGGTATCGTAACAGAACCGAGATCCGGCAATCAACGGCAGCGTTGTACGGACGCGTATGGTGGTCAGTTAACGATCAGTTTTCATGGCTTACAGGTGATGTGATGTCTGGTGATATGCACCATACCTGGGATGTTGAAGGACAGTTTTTCTATATGTCTTTTAATGAAACCAATCAATACATCGGCCAGGGCTGGCAGGGATTCTATGATGTGATTTCTTACGCCAACCTGATCATTGATGATATGCCAGGGATTGCGAAATCCAACGGTGTTGATGATGCAACGATCAATGCGGGTTTGGGTGAAGCTCACTTTATGAGAGGTATAGCGTATTTTATGCTGACTGAATTCTGGGGTGAAACTCCTATCGTGGAGAGACCTGCAGAAAAGATTTCTTCAGGTAATCTGCAGCTTCCTAAAAATACATCAGGCAGCCTGTATGAATTTGCGCGGAGAGATCTGGTTTTTGCCGCTGAAAACCTGCCTACATCAGATGATGCCGGAAGAGTTACTTCATGGGCAGCCAAAGGCATGCTCGCTAAATTGCACGTAACCCTGGGACAGAGAAGTGTTGGCGGTGGCGATATCGGTTCTGCTGCTGACTTTGCAACTGCAGCTGCGTATGCCGCTGATGTGATCAACAATAGCGGTCGCATATTGGCATCTAACTATGAAAACCTGTTCAAAATTGCGAATGAGCATGATCCTGAAATTCTGTTTGCACCACAGTTGATCAACGGTGGATGGGGCTATGGAAGCAGCCGTCAGGCTCGTTTTGCCAGAAGTACTGAAATCACCGGTGATGCTACTGCTTGGGGTTCTGGAAAATGCCCTACCATAAGCTTCATCAGTAACCTGGAAGCCAATGCAGAAGGTGAAGATGACGCACGGAGAAAAGCTATTTATTCGCAACTTGGTGATTACTATAACTATGTAGCAACTACAAATGGAGGCTATACCTACAATATTGTTTCCCGTGATGATGAAGATGTTCAGATCGAAGGAGCCACTCCTACACTGACCAGTGTTAAGAAGCATGTGGTAGGTAACGATAAGGACCACGGGTATGTGATTACAAACCAGGATTCACCTTTTGACATTTATTACCTGCGCTTGGCGGATGTTTACCTGCTGTATGCCGAAGCTTTATTGGGTGCCAATGCTTCATTGTCAAGTGGCCCGGGATATGACGCTTACCTCGCTGTCAGAGAACGTGCCGGATTAGAGCCACCAGCTGATGGTAGCATAACCTTTATCGATATCTTCAACGAACGCAGAGTTGAGTTTGGATTTGAAGCTCAGTCATGGCTGGATGTTAAGCGCAGATTCTATCGGAATAAGACTGAAGCTATTGCTTACCTCAACAGTCAGGACCGTGCTGACCGCTACTTCAGAATTGATTCTGATGATGCGCTTGAGAACGATCCTGCCGGATATGAAGTAGTACCTGCCGGAACAACTTCTCCAAATGACAACACGAACACAGATACGCCAATAGAAATATTCGAGTACCACATGCAATTGCCTTTACCGGCCAGTGAAGTGGTAGCTAACCCATTATTGGCTAAGGATGAAGAAGCTGTAGAATATGTTTTTGAATAAAAAATTGATCACAATGAAATTAATACGCTATAAATTTCTTTCAATAGCCCTTGTCATGATCATCCCCTGTTTGATCATGAGCTCGGCATTGCTTACATCCTGTTCGGAGGATGGTGATGGAATGCATCTGGAATCTCCGAATGGCCCGCCAGAGATACGGTATGTTCGTATGGCAGATCCGGAGAAGGCTGACTCGTTGATTGTTGCTGCCAACCTGGGTGCAGGAATCGTTCTGGTCGGTGAAAACCTCGGTGGTACACGTGAAATCTGGTTCAACGATAAGAAGGCTCAGGCCATTGCACCTACATGGGTGACTAATCGTACGGTTTTTGTCAGTGTTCCCAGTGCAGCTCCGGATGTTGTTACAAACACCATGTATGTAATAGATGCTAACCTGGACACATTGGAGTATCCCTTTATCGTTTCTATTCCTCCTCCAACCCTGGCTTCAGCTCGAAACGAGTGGCCGCAGGAAGGTGAGAACCTGGTTATCAACGGTGACTTTTTCTTTGAACCCTTGTCGGTAGTTTTTGCCGGTGGTGAAGAAGGCGAAGTGGTATCTGTAAGCCAGACCCGTGTTGAAGTAACAGTTCCTGCCGGAGCAACAGAAGGACCTGTAACGATGACCACGAACTTTGGTGAAACGGAATCAACATTTCATATCTGGGACAGCAGAAACATAGTTCTGGATTTTGACACCAAGGTGGGTAACGGATGGCGTATCGGCCTTCGTGAAGATCTCGATAATCCGCTGGATGGCAAGTACCTTGTTGTACGTGGAAATATCGCAGCGAATCAACGTGATGAAGGTCCAGGCTCACCAGCTGAATCTCCTTATGCTTTGGAATATTGGGGTGGAAATGATGCAGGTCGTAGCGGTAACTTCTATCCGTACTATCCGAATTCCTATAAGGATTATGTCATGAAGTTTGAAGCCAAAGTGAAAAACTGGTATGGCGGCTATTTGAACCTCTGCTTATCTACACCAGAGCATGCCGGTAACAACCAGGAGATTTGGAGTAACACCTATAATGCGCGTGCTATATGGGGACCATGGGCAGCTGAAGACGAAGAATTCAGCACGGATGATCAGTGGATAACCGTGGTTATACCCATGACCGAGTTTCAATATTACATGGGTACTTCAGGTGGTAATGTGGTATATACACCTGGTCAGCCTTTTGTAGAAGAGAATGCAGGAACGCTTAGCACCTGGTTCTTAGGCTCGCCCCAGAATACGGGTAATGCTGTTGAATTTCATATTGACAACATCCGATTTGTTGAACCTTAATAGTTTAAGAAAATGAAAAATGTGATTTATAAAATGCGGTATGTTGCCTTACTGCTTGCGTTGACGAGCATGGTATTTCTTACCGCTTGTGACGATGAGGAATCAAGTTCGGATGAAATCGTTCTGTTGAGCTTTGGACCATCAGGTGTACATCATGGCGATGAGATAACATTCATCGGAGAGAACCTGGATCAGGTTACCGCTGTGGTTTTTCAACCCGGGGTTGAAGTAAGCAAGAGCGCATTCACCGATGTTACCGATAAACAATTTGCTCTGGTTTTACCGGAGTCAGTGGAAGCCGGAAAGGTGATTTTGAAAACACCAGACGGTGATATCGAATCGATCACTATGCTGAACCTGGAAGTTCCCGTTACAGTAACATCTGTTACCGAGGAAGCTAAACCCGGAACAAACATTACAATTACAGGTGAAATGGTGAACTGGATTGAAACCGTAACTTTTGCTGCTGACGAGGTAGTGGAAAAGGATGATTTTGTAAGTCAGTCACTCACCGAGGTAGTGGTTACAGTTCCTGAAGAAGCCAAAACAGGTTTCCTTTCCTTTACAACAGGGGGTACAGAACCGCTTCAATTCAGTTCTGAAGAACAGCTAATCGTAACCCTGCCAACAGTAACAGACATAACTCCTGCTGCTGTTTTGGATACCCGGAACATTGTGATCACAGGTACAGATCTGGATCTGGTAAAGACAGTTACATTCCCTGGCGGAACGGTGATTGAACAGGCAAACTTTGTTGACCAGGATGTAACTTCCCTGGAAGTTCAGGTGCCATTGTCTTCCCTGGATGGGAAACTCATCTTGCATGTTGCTTCAGGGCTTTCCATCACAACGGCTGGGTCTATTGACATTGTTCTTCCGGTAATCAATACCGTTACACCTGCACTGGTTACGCCAGGCAATAACGTAACCCTGACTGGAACCAATATCGATCGTATCGCATCGCTTAAATTTTCAGATGGTACACTGGTGGCGGCAGCTAATTTCGTAAGTCAATCAGCAACACAAATTGTGGTGACCGTTCCGGCTTCAGTGACCAAAAACGGTATACTCATCGTAACTAATCAGCTTGGATTTGTTACGTCTACCGGTGCAATAGCAGTTCCTGGTGGTGGTCCATCTCCTTTAGCAGTTGTGTTCTTTGATGATGGTTTCGCATCCGGCTGGCAGGATTGGAGTTGGGGAGCTGGAAGAGTTTCTGCTCCGACCAATACAGAACAAAAATGGAATGGTAACTCTGCTTGGAAATACACCTATCCCGGTGGCGGAACGGATTCTGGTCTTCAGTGGGGAAATGGTAATACAGCTATCGGTGGAAATGCGAATTTTGTGATTGCTGTATACGGTGGACCTGGATCTGATGGACTGGAAATGGAGATCACCTTAAACGATTTCTGGGGTGGTACACGCCCTAAGATCGTAATCAATGAAGGTGAATGGACAGAATATGAAATTCCGTTCACGGCATGGGTTGGTCAGACCGTTGGTACCAGCGTTACGCGATTAGCTGTTAAACCAACTACATCAAGCTGGAACGGAACCGTCTGGGTTGACTGGGTAGGATTCCGTTAATAATTGTCAGTACTTATTTTAAACATAAAAATCCCCGGTGGTTGAATCAACCGGGGATTTTTTTCACTTATCAATTACAAACAGAAGGCTTTTAATCTAAACTAAATTAATAACACGTATGTATCGAGCGGCTGAAATGACAAGAGTGTATTCAATTTTAATGGCGATATGCCTTATGATTTTTACTTCCTGTGGAAGTGATGGAGGAGATGATCCAGAACCGGAACCAGAGCCGGAACCGGAAGGAACTACGATAACGGTTAATCCGACAGATATCAAACAGGAAATGGTAGGATTTGGCGGAGCATTAACCTGGTATAGTACCTGGATGACGGGTAATAACAAGAAGGAAGAAATAGCAGACCTGGTGTTTGATGATCTCGGCATTGATATCATCCGTTTCAAGACCTGGTATTATCCGGATAATTACCCGACTAATAAATCCATTGATGTTATGGGCAACACGGCTGATAACGATTATGCGAAATCGCATTGGGATGCCACGAATGAATTGTATGAAATGGCAATGGACCGTAACCCCGATATTAAAATCCTGCTGAGTTCTTGGGGACCTCCAATTTCGTTGAAGGACAATGGCAACCTGAAGGAAGGAACATTGAAAAAAGATGGCTCGGCTTTTATGTATGATGCTTTTGCTACCTATTGGGAGGATATTCTGGATAATGTTCCTTTTGATCCCGACTATATCAGTATTCAAAACGAACCAACCTATTCAAATGCCGGCTGGACAACCTGTAAATGGGCAGCATCGGAAACGTCAACTCTTCCAAGTTACATGACGGCATTTGATAAAGTATATGACAAAGTAAAAATCAGAACACACAAACCGATCATGCTTGGTCCCGAGTCACAGGATATTTCAACGTTTGTGTCGTTTGCCAATGCTCTAAAAGATAATCCGAACTGTGGTATGCTTGGATTTCATCCATACAATATCAATACCGGTACATTTGCATCGGTTAACATCGAACTCCAGAAAGTAGGGAACTTCAATACTAAACCTAACATCATGACTGAGTTTGCCGATAATGTAGATTGGTATAATACGGCACTATTCATTCATCATTCATTGGTAACAGCCAATACTTCGGGATACATTTACTGGAAACTGGTTTGGGATGGACCGGCTTCTGGAGAGGATGCTGGAATTATCAGTGTGGAGTCTAATCCTACGTCAGCATACAAAGTAACCCCTTATTATCATCTCCTTAAACACTATGCAAAATATGTAGATGCCGGATATGACCGGGTCACAACTACGTCTACCAATTCCTTACTGTTAACCACTGCATTTCTCAGTCCCGATAGCAAGAAGCTTACCCTGGTGATCATTAATAATGGGTCAACAGCAGATGATGTGAAGCTGAGTGCAACGGGTAAAACAGCTACCGGAATAAATGTTTTTCAAAGCAAATCCGGAGACTATTATAAAACCGTGACAGTGGCCTCACCAACGGCTGCTGTCAACCTTCCGGCAAAATCAATTACAACAGTAGTACTGGATATTTGATGTGAATACAGGCATCTAAAGGAGTGCATCAGCGCATTCCTTTAGATGCTTTTTTGAAGTTGTTTGAAGTAAATCAGCAACAGGTTTTGGAAGCCTTACTTCCTGGTGAAGATTCGTCATCAGTACTTTGATTAGTCTTAGCTTTGAAGTACTTTTTCAATGTGATTTACCCGTTATGATTCAATTGTAAATGATATGAAGAAGGTTCTCCTGTTTGTCTTTACCCTATACTGCTCTGCTACGCAGGCTCAATTCAAGGCTGCTACAATGGAAATTGACGGCATGACATGTTCAATGTGTACCTATGGTGTTCAAAGATCAATCGCGAAACTTAAGTTCATACAACAGGTTAATGTAGACCTGAATTCCAGTGTAGCATCTATTTCGTTTAAACCTGATGAATTTGTTAACATCGGAGAGGTTATTAAAAGTGTTTTTGATGCCGGTTATTCGGTAAGGAGTTTAAAGGCGAAAGTAAACCTTGAAAATCCGGTAGGTTTGCAAAGTGACCAGTTTCTATTGGGAAATTCCACGTTCATTATCCTGAATAATACGGACACCGACCTTAAGGGAATAGTTGATTTGATTTTTGTTGAAAAGAAATTTACAAACACCGATCCCTTTAAAAAGTATAAGGATGTAATTGAATACCGGTTGTCCAACATCGCTATTAAAGACCATTACTACTTTGTTCTCAGGTAAGGTTATTGTGTTAGTATTTTTAGGAGTTACTTACAACTCCGTGTTCTCCCAGGAGTTATTCCCCAATAACGAACCAGCCAGTACCATGCCGAATGGTGTAACCGGAATCCGGTTCACAGAAATGCTACATTATAAATATGACACGTGGGGACACCGGGAAGCATTGCGATTTATGTACGGTTTAACGCCAAAGGTCACGGTAATGCTAAGCACATACTTCTCTAACTTTCATGTGAATTCGTTTCCAGAAAATCTTAATTTATACTATAGCAATTATCATAATCATCAGTCTGATGAATCAAGCTATCCATATCAATTTGAAGGTATTCATCTATATTCGAAATGGCGTTTTTTTAGCAAAGACAGAACGCATAAACATTTCAGACTGGCGCTCTTTGGTGAGTTCTCTTACATCACCTCGGTTCATATCGATGCTTTTCCCAGTTTAATGGGTGATAATTCAGGAATGGGTTTTGGAATTATTGCCACCACGCTTCATAATAAAATGGCGGTTTCTATTACAGGTGGATTTAATAATTTTTTCAGCTATGAAAAGACCGGATCAGATACGATCGCTTTTAAGGCGGGGAATGCAATAAATATTAATTTATCGCTGGGGTATCTGTTGTTCCCTCGTTCGTATAAGAATTACTCGGACCTGAATTTTAATTTATATCTCGAGACCAATTTCAGAGTTTATCAGGGACCCTATATCACGCGAAATGGATATACCATCAACTCAGATCAGTTTAGTTATTTAAAAGGAGGAAGTCTGTTATTTCTATATCCTGGGATACAGTTCATTGTTAACTCTAAAACGCGGATTGATTTAAGTATGGAGACACCAGTCTACTTTAGTGAAGACTTAGACCGGTTCACCATGGGAATAATCACACTTCAACGGTATTTTTATAAATAACGAAGTAGCCGTTAATGATATTGATGGAAGAACCGGAGTTGTTGTATGAAATTATCCGCGTTATCCACGGCATCGATATAGATGACATAGCTTTTATCCCGGGGGTCGTTTACAATCCAGAAGGTATCCAGTTCAAAAACCGCTGGCGGGTTTTCAAATGTATATAGAAAAACAGTATCTGTTTCATTCTCGTGTATATGAACCGAACCTTTACGGATAGCAGTATTGTCACGTAGTACTGCACTAATGAATACGGTGTCACCCGGGGAATAAATGAAATTTTTTTCAGGTAAAAAGAAGTCTACTTCAGGACGTTGCTTGTCTACAAGGCCGCGTTCCTGACTATCACAGGAAATCAATAAACTCATGAGTGAAGTGATGGCGATAATCCAGACCGTAACCCGCTGATCAATGCAATTCATACCGCGATAATTCGTATTCATGTGCAACTCCGAAAGAATAATACACATGCTTGACCAACCCTATTTTGTCGCTGCATATGTATTGTTCACCAGTGAAAAAGTCATCGGTAAACAAAGGCAATCCGTGATTATGCCCGGAATCGTTTGGATCTCTCCGGATTATTGTACGACAATTCGTTGTTCTGAAATCTCCTGCAGGAACATGGACCAGCTCGCCAATATCAGTATTTATTTTATACGCTGGCGGGTTACTGAACAGGGTGTCGCGATTTGATGCGTAAATGATCTCATCAACAATAAGCCGGCCACGCAAAACACAATCTGCGGAATCCCGAAGGTATATTGAACCACTTTGCGTACCGGCTTGTAACCAATAAGCTTTTCTGTTTATTACCGTGTCCTTAACGATCCATACGCTGTCATAATCGTTATCGACATAGACACTTCCATCCGGATAGGTCAGGGTAAGTTTATATACCCAATAGTTACCTTCCTTGTAGGGAAAATTGTCTTTTTTATTTTCTACGTCCTGGTCAGCGCAGGAAAAAAATGCGCTGACCAGGACAGTATAAATCAATACCCTCCGCATTTTAACTAGTTAATAGATACACGTCTGGTAATGGTTTTGGTCTGCCCATTGTACTTAACAGTAATGGTAAGAATGTATAAACCCGGCAGTGTTTGAGTGGCATCAAGCACAGTGACACCTGAAGCGGATTGTCCATGCAGGACAACATTCCCCAGTGAGGAGGTCAATGTATAGGCAAATGGTTCATGCATATTTACTTCTTCAGAGAAAGTGATGTTCAGCAGGCCGGTTGTAGGGTTGGGGTAAACAAGCAAAGCATTTTCCAGCGTATTGTCTTTTTCACCGGATTCAGCACTGGCAATTCTTCCTTCGGCCGCAGCATTTGTAAAGTAGGCAGAATTAATCTTGGCAACAAAATTACTGCCGTGCTGAGCCTTAAAACCCGGTACCAGCTTTATTGATCCGGGCGCTGGTGCAGATCCCATTTGTAATCCACCTGATACAAACCAGCAATTGCGTCCGTTGGGAACGATGAACTCTCCGGTCAGATAGTTAACGGTTTGTCCATCTACAACTACTGATGGCACAAGCCGACTGCCTGCTTCAATAATGCCGGTGTAATAATATTTCTCCGTGGAGTTCACCGTATACTTATCCAGTATAAGCTTGCCATTTTCGGCATACCAAACCTTCACGCTGCTGGCGCGGCTGTCAATGATGCTGGTCGGACTCACGTTAGGTACTGGGTTATATATTAATCTGTTCCCGGAAGGAAAATTCGTAACCGGAGAGCTTCCTTTATTGGGAAGAATCTCATCCGGAAAACTGGATACTCTTCCCAGGTTTGTCCAGTCCTGCCAAACCTTGTCAACCATTGCATGATGCAGATAGAATGCAGGATCACCGGGAGATCGCCTGGACACCATAACTCCACCAACAAATACGTGTCCGTTGTTATGAAAAAGATTGGATTGTCCAGGTCCTTCGAGACGGTTTGCGAAATTCGTAAAGTTTGTTTGCACTAAAGCTTGCTCCAATTCGTTGGGCGTACCAATTTGAATTTGGTTATTCAATTGACGCCCAAGAGTCCAAGCACTCTCGAACTGGTATAGTAAATTTCCACTTTGAGTCCATAGCGGAGCATCAGATTTAGAATCGAGAGGTGGAGTAGTGTAATACTTCGATGTCCAGTCCCAATACGGTAGTGTCAGTTTATTGGCACCCGTAACATTTGCACTGCGTAATTCTTTTTCAAAATACAATATGAACCACCTGTGCCAGGGTAGAAAATCAGTCACATTGTGAATGACAACATTACCCAGAGTAGTCATCATCAGGGCTTCGTGATTGTCAGCATACTGACTTACCGCACTACCCGAGCCCGGTGCCGGTACTCTGGGACCGATCATGGTGAAAGCTTCCCGTAAAATTTGCTTTTCTGCTTCCGTCATTTCCCGATAATTCTTGCGAATGATCTGGGCCTGAAGAAAACTATACTGACAAACCAGAATAAAAACCCAAAAACAAAATGTCTTAATTCTCATTGTTCCTTAAGGTTTGATGATACCAATAATTAATTAGTCTTAAGACGATTTTTCAGTTCTTCATTCTCAGCCTTTATCATGTCAACTTCTTTTTTCAGTTCGATCATGTATAAGGTAAGCTCTTCGATCTTTTTAACGAGAAGGGTATTCATTTCCCCAAGCTGCAGTCCTTCTTTCTCCATTACCTGGGCTGAGGGAATTTCAGGAAGGTGTTTATGGGTTTGTACAAACTGTTCAACTTCATCCAGAGGCATCAGCTTATAGTTAGTATCAAAAACATAGTCAGGCCAGGGGTTTGCCAGAGTAACATGAATTTCACGCGCACCTATTTTACCATCTACAGCCAGTTTAAAGCTACCGGTGGAAGCGGTGGCAAAATTTCCAATACCTACATTGCCGTTATAGTATACTGCGCTGGTGCCGCTGAGCCATTGCATACTGCTGCCGGAAACAGGAACTCCATTAACAAGTATGCTGGTAGCATTAATAGCTCCGTTAACATCCAATGTGTATCCTGGGTTGGTCTTGGCAATACCCACGTTACCGTTTTCATCAATAATTAATCTTTGCGTAAGGGATCCGCCTGATGGTCTTGTGGCAAAAAATAACTTTCCGCTATGTGTCGTGTGATTTGCGTTGATAGAACCCATCTGCGCAATGTCAGTTCCGTTACCGTCTGCAAAAGACGTAACCGTGAAATTGCCGTTTGTAGTGTTATTGGCCCGAATATATAGAGCACTTTCCGATGGGGTTAAGCTTCCATATGAAGTAGCGGAGGAACTTACCTGGAGAGAAAGTACACCTACACTTGACGAAGAGGGCCCGCCACCCACCAACAATCTTAGTGCGGGCATATAGACATTCCCTGTACCTTGTATAAAGGCTGGAGTAGTATTAAAGTAGAATCCAGCTGAACTCATCATTGGCCCTGATGACTTGATAACACCATTGACATCAAGATTAAATGCAGGCGTTGAGGTACCGATACCTACATTGCCTCCGGTATAATAAATGTGAGGCGGGTTGCTTGTATTAAATTGTGCATACAATGAGAAGCTTGCCACGAACGTGGCGCAAAGAAGAAAGAGTCCTTTCATATAAGTATAGGGTTAGTATTTACGAATACAATCAGACAGGAACTCCCACAAACGAATCAACTTAAAGCAATGTCAACACCAACGATCTGCAACACAACTGTCTTTACACAATGATACTGATTTTTTCTTCCGGAAGACCACCGGATTTTTCAGGTGCTACTTGAGACACGCACTATCCTTATGCGTCAAAGGACACTTATCAGAAACTTTGTTATGTTTTAAAGAATGACTTAGGGTGTTGTGTTTGCCCTAACATCCACACCCTTCACCAGCTCAACAATATCACTTTCTTTTTTAAGGTCCAGGTTTTTTTCTTTCAGAACTTTCCTGGCAGGGATTCCCAATATATCGATGATCGTATTCTCTTTGAGTTTAAGAAATATTAATTCATTGTTCTTTCGGATATAATACCAGGATTCCTCATCCACAAATTCATCATATGGATTTCCGGTTACGTAAGAACCTGAAATGACAGCGGGTTTATATTCTTTTTTTCGTTTGCTCAGGAGTGTGTACGTATCTCCGCTATACAAGACTTCAAAGTACCCTGAATATCGTGGCTGACGTCCGAGAATGAATTCAAAAGCCCGCCTTTGATTAGAATCGTGGTTAAGGATAGAAAACGATCGGACTAATCCAGGGTTTACAATTATGGAGTCTCCGGTAGTTAATACGGCCCACAACTCATCTTTACTGATGTCTAGTTTTATCAGGGTCTGAGCAAGATTTCCATCAGCAAGCTCCACTTCTGCCTGCTGCCAGTCATTTAGGAGGAATGGGTGACCTACTACCCCCTGATAGCGGTTGTTAAACCACTTTATGGCGTTATCTGTATTGGCCGAAGATGCCAGTGTACGCGTATTCTGTTCAGCTGCAGGGCCAACAGGTGTAGATTGCCCCAATAGCGCCCATGAATTCAAGCTTATGCCAATGATGAACAGGTACTTCATAAAGACGATGTCTTGACATCTAAATTATCAATAAAAATTGACTTGTGACGGCACTAACTTGTGGGTTAGTTCGGCAAACGTCAATTATATGTGCAAACATAGGTGTTCGTCCACTATGTAATAAAAGGACATGGATTTATCGCTTCGGGCCTGTCCATTTTAACACTTATTTGAAACCTGATCGATTTTCAGTTTTGAGGATAGGCAGAATTGATCTATAAATCCAGAATTAGAAGAGCTTAGCCTGATGTGTAAGACCTCCTGTTACGCATGTATGGTTATACACCAAAACGCATCGATTCAGTAGTTTGGATTCCTGACCTTCGTTTCATAAAACTATTCTATTACCTATGAAACAAAAATTTTTTAACCTCCTGTTGGGAGCAGCCCTTGTAGCCGTCCTTTTTTCATGTAGCGATGACGATAAGAAATCATCGAACAGCG
>DASXWH010000279.1:0-33012 GCA_036503775.1 Ohtaekwangia sp. | reverse complement strand
TGATGAATTGCTGAATTACAATGAAGCGGAGATTGGTATCACCACGGTAAAACTTCTCGATAAACTGGGTTATGAAATCAGGTTTGTAAATCATTACGAATCCGGAAGAAGCTTTTTGTCCAAGGGGTTGCTGGAAGAAGCCCGAAAACTGGCGAAGAAAAATGTGGCCGTGTTTAAAGAGCTGATCACTGCTGAAACTCCGTTGATTGGCGTTGAGCCATCTGCTATTCTTACGTTTCGTGATGAGTACCCGGACCTTCTTCGCGATAAAGAAAAAGCGGCTGCCCTGAAAATAGCCGATCATACTTTTATGATCGAAGAATTTCTGGCGAAGGAACTGGATGCCGGAAGAATTGATCTGTCTTTATTTAAAGAACAGAAACAGCTGATCAAGCTTCATGGACATTGCCAGCAGAAAGCACTGTCGTCCCTTGTTCCGGTAAAAAAGATACTTACCCGTATGGGAAATAATGAGGTTCACCTGATCCCTTCCGGATGTTGTGGTATGGCCGGATCGTTTGGTTATGAAAAAGAACATTACGCCTTATCCATGCAGATCGGAGAGCTGGTGTTATTTCCAACGGTACGCAAACAGCCGGAAGAGGTGATCATTGCTGCAGCCGGAACCAGTTGCCGGCATCAGATCAAAGATGGTACGAATCGAAAGGCGCTTCACCCGGTTGAAATTCTTTGGAAGGCATTGAAATAATTTACAATGCATTGATGTGCCAATGTGCAAAATATGAGATACTCTGCATTTGCACATTGACTCATCTGCACATCGAAGCCTTATTTTCTGTTCTTGAGTGAATGCACTGAAAACTTGCAGCCGAATTTTTCCACAAAATAATCATCCAGGTCGTTAGCTTTTCGGTAAAGCTCAGCGATGTTCTTCTTCACTTCGGTGCTTCTTGATCCAAATACGTCAGACATGTGCACACGGTAGGAAACATAGATTTCCTTGTCCCATATGCCTAACTTGTAAGGCGTAACGTCACGTGTTACCAGTTCATCCAGTAATGCCTGCATATTTTGGGAAGGCAGTTGGTTGATCGGTGATGTTATATATAGATAGTCGCGATTGTACACAAACATTCTTACCAGTGATGATCCATGGTAGAATTCCCAGAACTCATTTCCCTGGCGTGCAATGATCGGGTCTACACCGAGCTCAATGAGGGCCTGTTCGCAGAAGAGCGCCAGAGCTGTTAGCATAGGCTCATCAAAAAGCTTCTCATCAATGTTCTGCCCGCAGTTGTTACAGTACTGCGAACGCTGCTGAATTAAAGCAGAGCAGGAGTCACATACGAGATTGAATGTACTTTCAACGAGCATGGGCAGACTGTCAAATTCTTCCACAAGCGTAGAGATCGGTACAGCGAATCCCATGTTATCGGCATTGTTGAATTTGGAAGTAGTGATACCGATCACTTCTCCATTCGCATTAAACACCGGACCACCACTATTACCGGGATTAACCGCTGCATCGGTCTGAACATAATTCTTTCCACTCATGAGCTGACTGGGTGCAGAAACAATTCCTTCAGTTACTGTGAAAGGCATGCCAAAGGGAAATCCGGCAACAAATACTTTTTCACCGCGACTGACATTCTGCATGTGTAAGCGTAGTTCTGGAACATCGAAATCCTGCTTCACTTTCAGAAAGGCAATATCTTCGGAGGGATTGGCTAATATTACTTCAGCAATATGCCTGCTTCCGGTTGGATCTTGTACGGATACACGTTTAAATTGTCCGACTACGTGGTAGTTGGTGACGAATATTTTCTTATCACGCAGGTAGAAACTGGATCCAGATCCTGCTGCGGTAATTACTTTAAATACAAAGGGTTCAAAATTATGTGTCATGCGGTCCAGGTTTGAGAAGGTGTTTGAAAGGTTCCATTTTTTACATTCATGATCGAACGAACTAACGCGGGTGCGGCTTCATTCCAGTTTTTTCCGGAAGCTGCTTCAAGTCCAGCGTTGATCTCATCGGATACATGTTTCTCTACATAGTTGCTGTAGAATAAATTATAAAATGCATAGAGGCATTCCATCACCGCCATAATATAGTTTTGTTCATTCAGGTATTTCTGGGCGTTGGCTGCAAAGCCATCGAGGTTACGTTGTGTGCCTTCCAGGTTGAGGTTCCATTTCTCCGGGACGAATATTTCTGATTTGTACAGGCTCTTCGCGAGTTGCTCTTTCGGCATTTGTTGCAACTGACCGAGTAGTGTGCGGGCATATTGATTTCTGTCCATGACGTTGGTATTCTGATTTCCCATTTCAGCATTCACCCGTTCAATTTCATTTTTGATGAATCCCTGTGGCTGCACAGCATAATCAATTCGCTTTAAGCCGATGTTCAAAATATCGAACGTCTGGTTATACCAGCGCTGGCTGTCAAAATAGTTGGCAAAGGTGAGTGTATCATTAATGATATCCTTAAGGGTTATCCAGGCCTGATCTGCTTCCTGCTGCGTGCACTGCACAACTTTTGGTTCTACCAGGTTTTTGGTTTTGAATTTCTCGCGGAAATCATCATCGTATTGATCGGCTGTCTTGCAGATCTCTTTTAATACATAGTACATTTTGAAAGGCTCTCCGGTATCCAATGTGCAGCGGTAGTGGAAATTCAGGTTATCACCACTCATACGTATCTGTGATAATCCAAGCGGATAGAAGTTCAGCTCGGCTACTTTACGCAACAACGGAATGCGCAGTGCACCGGTAATATTTACAAAGTCACTGTTGACTTCAATGGAATCTCCCTGTATGGAAATTTTTACAATGATCGAGCCATGAGGAACCAGAAATTCATTTTGAGCCGCATTGCCAAAGGTTTTGCGCAATGACGGATTGATGTAATCAAGAAGCGCAAAAAATGAATCGAGGTAACGGCCCTGTTTCCAGGCATCGGTTGTTACCGGCCAGTATGATACATCCATATTGGATTGCAGATGTCCCCATAAGGTCCGGTGAAATTTTGGTGTTGTGTTCATGGATAAGCAGTTGAGGGTTATTGTTGATTGTACTGTAAATTGAAAATATCCAATCAGAGTGTCAAAAATGACAGGTGAATTTATTCGTAATTTCCGCTGAGATGAATCACATCTTCATGTTATAACGCTTAACTTAAGCACGTTTTGTAAATTCATAGATCTTATGAGAAACACGAATCAGAAAGTAGTTATTGTTGGCGGACAACGTATTCCATTTGTGCGATCCTTCCGCGAATATTCCCGTGTTTCCAATCAGGAGATGCTCACGGCTTGTGTACAGGCTATATCAAACAAATTTAATCTTAAAGGTAAATTGATTGGAGATGTAGCATTGGGTGCTATCATGAACAGCTCTCTGGATTGGAATCTTTCACGGGAAGTTGTTTTAGGAACAGACCTGGATGCACGAACACCCGCATTGAATTTACAACGGGCTTGCGGAACGAGTCTTGATACCGTAAACCTGATCGCGATGAAAATTGCCACGGGGCAAATTGAAAGTGGCATTGCCGGAGGAAGTGACACCAATAGTGATCTTCCGGTTATGGTTCCCCGTTCACTCGCCTGGAAATTAATTGATGCCAATAATGCCAAAAGTTTTTCTGAACGTGTGGGAAAATTTTTGGGTATCAGGTTAAAGGATCTCAAACCGGTATTTCCCGGAATTGTTGAGCCGCGCACAGGTATGTCTATGGGGCAGCATACCGAGAAAATGGTGAAACAATGGAAGATCAGTCGTGAGGATCAGGACTTGCTCGCGTACGAAAGTCATATGAAAGGTTCGAAAGCCTATGACGAAGGATTCTATAAAGATATACTGGTTGAATTTAAGGGTGTGAAGCGTGACACCATACTCCGTTCTGATACGAGTCTCGACAAGCTGGCAAAATTAAAACCGGCATTTGATAAAACGGGTTCGGGAACATTAACAGCTGGTAACAGTACGTTGTACTCCGATGGTGCTGCAGCGGTATTTCTAAGTTCAGCTGACTATGCTGAAAAGAATAACTTACCCATACTGGCGCGCCTTGTAGATGTTCAGGCAACGGCTGTGGATTATGTACACGGTGCAGGATTATTGATGGCACCAACCGTGGCGGTGTCGCAGTTATTGCAACGCAATAATTTAAAGCTTCAGGATTTTGACTTTTATGAAATTCATGAGGCCTTTACAGGTCAGGTGTTGTGTACGTTAAAAGCGTGGGAAAGTCAGGACTATTGTCGCACAGAATTGGGATTAAATAATGCCCTGGGTTCTATCGACCGGAATAAGATGAATGTGAAAGGTGGCAGCGTGGCGTTAGGTCATCCGTTTGGAGCAACCGGAGCGCGCATTGTTGGTGCGATGGCCAGTATGCTTCATCAAAATGGAAAGGGCAGAGGCTTGATCTCGGTGTGTACCGCAGGGGGGATGGGTGTTGCTGCTATTGTTGAAAAGTAATTCTTTAAAATTCCAGATTATTGTTTGGAATCGGGAAACATGGCTCCGATAGTTACCGAATGTGGAATCTACTCTTTCGCATCATTGATCTCCACCCAATAACCATCGGGATCCTGAAGCCATAATTGTTTGACACCGTCAACCCGCTTGGTGATCGAATTCTTCGCGCCATCGCGATCTTCCCAGACCATATTGTTTTTCTTCAGCAAAGCAGCGAAGGCTTCTACAGAAGCCACACTAAAGCAGGTATGCTGGTTCTTATAGTATTCTTTCTTTTCGGTTGCGCCCTGAATGATGTGCATGGTTGAACCCGGTCCGGTTTTCAGCCACGCATGTTTTCCATCATGGAAAGGTTCGGGCACCGTATCCAGACCAAGTATGTTGTGATAGAAATTAACGCTGGCTTTCAGATCCATTACATATATAGCAGTGTGATTCAATACCGCCTTTGACTGGCCATGCGTAAGTACGAACAGGAACAGGGCAGGGAGTATTAACAGATACTTTTTCATAAAAATTACTTTTGCTAAAAGTAACCGGAAGCCCATAAATCTCCATCATCTAATTGAAGAAATAGCCTGAACACGAATTAGTATTCAAATGAGCGTACGGCAGTTTCGTTGCGCAGAAAATCATTGAATTGGTCAAGTGATTTCTCACGACCAAATACTTCGTAAAACAGGTGTCGGTACTGCTCGTCCTGGAAGTCTCTGTTTTTTTGAAAGCGAAGATTCAGATTTTTGATTTTTTCCTCAATGACTTTATCGAGTCGACCATTTTTTTGACTGCTTATTTTATAGCTGCGTGCCTGGTGAAGTTCACCGATTATCCGTTTAACTTTTTCAAAGGCGATCAGCACAATCAGCATGGCTAGTGACCCGACCAATGCAACAAAGTACTCACCCAGACCCACAGCCATGCCTAAAGCGGCACAGATCCATATCGCGGTTGCTGTAGTAATTCCATTTATGGAAAGACCGTCTTTAAAAATTACACCAGCACCTAAAAAGCCAATACCGGTGATAATACTGGCTGCAATCCGGTCTGATCCCATAGACAATGAAAGCTCAGTAAATATGGTTGCCCCCAGGCAAATCATCATCATGGTACGCAGGCCTGCTGCCTTGCTGCGAAATTCGCGTTCAAGTCCGATTGCAGTTCCGATTATAAAGGATAATAGCAACCTGAAGGCCAACTCGTAATCATAATTTATTTCGATATCCATGGTAATGCTGTTTATCTGTGACACAAATAAAAGTAAATGCCTGGATGATTATTGTTCACCTTTATTTACCATGAACATGGCGGTAGGGATGAACCGTTTGAATAATTCATCCTTGAGGGATTCATCGATGGTAAGAGTTGTCAGGGCGGCTGACATACAAGACAACCAGGCCACTGCATCCTCTTCTCCTATCGGGTGGGGCATATGGCGGGCTCTCAATTGCGGGTGGCCATATCGTTCGGAATATAAGGGAGGTCCGCCCAGAAATTGTGTAAGGAACAAACGCTGCTTTTCGCGAATCACATTCCGGTCTGTTTTGAATAAATGAGATATCTGTTCATGTTCAAAAACCCTGTCGTAAAAGCGATTAACAAGATCTTTCAGATTTTCTTCTCCCAGACGTTCGAATAAAGTTTGCTGCTCCATGTATAGCCCGATTGTTGACACAATACAACGCAAAATGTGCATTTGTTCCCAAATCCCTAAAACAGTATAGAAAATTATCCCCGATATGAGACCCACTGAGAAAATGCCATAAAAAATTAACTGGCATTAGTATTTAGTTATTACACCAGAACTAAATATTAATTCAAGTTATGAAAGTAAGTAATTTATTCGCGTTGGTAGTGGCTATCCTGATCGGAAGCTACTCCACAGTTGCAGTTGCTCAGAATACGCTGACATGGGATAAGCTCGGTACTGAATCAGTTGATTATGCCATCGACCATGATGTGGTTTCCCTGAAAAACAGCAGCCAGCCTTACAGCGCTTTAAAGATCAAGGTTGTTAACGGCACGGTGAATGTTCATAAAGCAACGGTTCATTTTGCTAATGGCGATACCCAGGATATCGATCTTCCAGATCCAATAACACCCGGTAATGACGGCAAGCTCATTGACCTGGTGGGTAACAAAAGATTGATTGAAAAAGTAACATTCTGGTATGATACCAAAAACAGCAACAACAGCAAGGCCGTTGTTGAGGTTTGGGGAAAAGTTTAGCGCAAGCTTTTGTTTGTTTTGTTGAGAACGGCCCGAAAGGGCCTTCTTTTTTATTTCTGATTCTGATGGTCTTCAGCGCGGGCCATATCCTTCACCTCTTGTATCAACGGTCTGTACATCCTTCGCTCAGTACCTTTCATATGATCAAATTCTTCCAGTAGTTCAGAAAGTAAATTCCGAAGCTCCCCGGATCTGCCCGTTGATTTCAAAAAATTGCAGTATGCCAGCCGGTGCCGGTAATTGGTGAAAGACTTGTTCATGTCATCAAAAACCTTTTCAGCGTCAGTTGTTCTTCCGCTGTGATGAAGAGCCCAGGCATATGCTATACGTGCTTCATCATTTTTAAAAGTCTTCTCCGATTCAAGGTTGATGCCGCACGCAATCGCTGCATCATAATCCTTTTGTAAAAAGTAGGCGTGCAGTAATTTCATTTGAAGAACAGGATCATCAGCCATAAATCCCTGCATGGAATCTTTATAAAGTGCTGCTGCATCAGCATACCTGCCGTAATGCATGTAGGCATCTGCGAGATTTATTTTATTGGTAACACTGTCAGAAAACCGAAGCGCTTTTTCAAGCTGTTCTATCCGGTAGTTGCTGTTTACAACTTCTTTTACACTTTGGGTGATCGTCTGTACATTTTCACGGCTGTAAAAATGATGGTACGCATATAACGCACAGCCAATACCCGGAAAGAAGATAATAAACCAGTACCATCGCTGCTCGGCATTATTCCGGTAAGCGTGATACAGGCATATTGCCTGGAGGATCAGGAGTGGAGTGTAAAGCCCTAACATAGACAGTTAACTGAGAATAACTACTCAAGATGGAAGATTTTCAGGATAAAAGCCAGAGGGTGGTATAAACCCCGTGAGGATGACTCTATTTTAAGACTACTTTGTCCAGCTTGTTTTCTTTCACTTCACCATTTTCCCGGTAAACATAATAGGCATTGCTGCTTTCATCCAGTGCTACCACGTTGTTGACTTTGTCATTATGGAATACAATACCTGCCCGGTCATCGCAGGCATAGCCAGGTTTGAACTCCTGGGATTTTATGTAGGAATGATACAAGGGTCTTCTTGTTTCTTCAGAATCATAATGCGGGCAATGACTTCCCTTCAGAAACCCAAGGCACTCTACTTTCGAGACAGCGATGGGTCTTGAGTCTGTAGTGCCATGCTCAAACCAGCAGAGTGATCCGGCACTGCCGCCACCTAAAACGATCCCGTTCTCCCATGCTTGTTTCAGAATAACATCAATGCCCTGTGCTTTCCAGATGGCCATCATGTTCAGCGTATTTCCACCACCAACAACAATGGCGTCCATACTTAATAAAACTTCTTCAAATGACTGTTTCTGATTATAACTGGAAATGAACATGCGCTGAACGAAGGCCTGAACGCCAATCATATTACAGAGCTCATACCAGTTATTGATCGCGTATGGATTATCCCCTCCGGCCGTGGGTAGGTAACAAAACCGGGGATTGGTTTTTCCGGTTAATGTTTTAAAGTACTGGAGGAATTTAGGAGGCATTCCGCCACCGTAAATAAATATTCTTTTTACAGGTTCTTCACTATTCACAGGTGTCACTGATTTTGAGGTTAAAGGTAAGGACAGACTCAGCATAGTAGCGCTGCTGAGGGTCATGAATTTTCTTCGCTTCATAACGATGGAAAAAATGATTGCCCGTAAAAGTTACCAATAAACCTTTAAAGTGCAGACACTACGTTTCTTTTGGCTTCACCGCGATAATGGTTATGATGGCACTAAGAAAAAGTGATCCGGCCATGAAAATATAGGATGCATTAAAATTTCCGGTGGTGGCATTCAGATAACCCACGAAGTATGACCCGGCAAAAGCCCCCAGTGCTCCGAAGCTGTTGATCAGCGCCATGGCGCCAGCGGTGACATTCGCAGGCAGAATTTCAGGAATAATAGCAAAGAAGGGTCCGTAAGGAATGTAGATAGCAGTACCGGCTATTACCAGCAACGTGAATGAAAACCAGAAGTCGGAAACACCAATCATGTATGATCCATAAAAGGCAAGCGCTCCGATGAGCAGAAAGGGCCAGACAAATATTTTCCGGTTCAGCATTTTGTCTGAGAAGTACGAAGCGGCAATCATACCCCCAATGGCAAACACATAGGGAATGGCAGCCAGCCATCCGGTAGCCACAATATTTATGTCGGGTGCTGATTTAATAATAGAGGGGAGCCACATCACAAACCCATAAACTCCAAGACTCCAGAATGCATATTGAAGACATAGCAGAATCACAGTGGAAGATTTAAATGCTTCACCATAATTTCGTACGGCTTTAATGCCCTGCTGTTCTTTTTGAAGTTGTGTACTTAAAGCATCTTTTTCCGATTGCGTTAACCATGCCGCGTCCTGCGGTTTATCATCCACCAGCTTCCACCAAATGAATGCCCAGAGGATAGCGGGAGCGCCTTCGAGGATAAACATCCACCGCCAGCCTACGGCACTGATCAGGTATCCCGACAGAATAGACATCCATAGTATGGTTCCGGGATTTCCGAGTATCAAAAATGTGTTGGCGCGTGAACGTTCTTCTTTGGTGAACCACCGTGCCAGTAAGATCAGCATTGCCGGAAACACTGCACTTTCCATTACACCTAAAACAAAACGTATGGCGATGAGCAGCTTTACATTGCTGATCATACCGGTTGCCATGGCCATAAGTCCCCACAGAATCAGCGACCAGAAAATAAGTTTCTTCGCGCTTTTGTTAGCCGCATAGAGCGCTCCGGGTATTTGAAAAAAGAAATAACCAAGGAAGAACAGTGAACTCAACAGCGATGACATTGCTTTTGTGATCTGAAGGTCTGCTTCCATTCCGCCTGCAACACCGAAGCTGAAATTGGCGCGATCGAGATATGCCAGACTGTATGTAATGAACACTACGGGAATGAGCCGGTACCAGCGTGAAGGGGCGAGATTGTTTTGCATCGGGATAAGTTAAAGATAAAAATTTCAAAGGTGGTGAAGGTAAGGAAGGCAACCCACTAATGATTTTAAAAGTAGCCGGTGAATTTTATTGCACTTGCGGTGTTGCGATGCAAGGGAAGTTTCGCAGGGTGATTCTTCGGCCTTAAGAAGAAACAATGTCGTTGCGGAAGATCGCTCCGGCATTCGGATCAGAGAGGATCTCCTGCTGTACTTTCAGCAAGTGTTGGCCAAATATTCCGGGATCAGGATTGGGAGACTCAGGTCTCCATACCGAAAGACATTTCAGTATATGATACTGGCCATCGCGAACATCAAATACAACAATCGGCCCTACTTCCTGTTGGCTATGATTGGATAAGGTAAGGATCAGCGGAAAATCAAATAACTCTGCTTCACGCAATTCGGGAACCAGGTTGGCATCGAAGAACTCATACTTCATTACGTTGCTTTGCTGGTTATCTTTCAATAGAAATTTCTGAAGCGTAGTCAATGCTTTTTGCATGGTGTGAATCGGAATATCCTGATCGGTAAAGTTCCGAATGGGCATCCATTTACCCGTAGCAATTTTAAAAAACTGGAGAGCGCTTTTGCCAATGGTTAATTTATAATCGAAAAGTTTATATCCCGGTACAAAATATCCCGGATAGAAATACCGTAGTCCGGCCTCCCGGCTGAATTTTATTTTTTGATAGATCAGGTATTTACCCAGGCTGTATTTTTTATAGGCCGGATCATAAACCGACACAATTCCCGCTGCACTGTTCTCCCCCAGATCAAAAAAACCAAAGGCGATGAGTGTGTCTTTATCATACACCGCTACTTCATACGTGTTATAGATCGAACCTGAAACAGTCTTTCCATAGAGAAGGGTATTCAATGTTTCCGAAGGTTGAAACGGAAGCGGTTGCTTATAACGGGAGTACAGTTCATCTTTTTCAGGAGAAAGTATTGCCGGTCTTATCTCCGTTCTGAAAATAGCATTCTGCTTGAAGAGTTTATTTTGTGTAGATTCTTCACGCAACTCATCCAGAACAATGCGAAGCCAGATCGTGCTGTAGTAGTCTTCTTTAAAATGAATGAAGTTGGTCGTGAAAATGGTTTGTCCCATGCGGAACCAGCCGCGCTCCAGATAGGTATCCAGTTCGGTTGGCAACAGTTGGTCCGGAAGGAGAGCCTGGGCAAACATGACTTAAAAATAATCTGAAAAACCGGTGTTGTGAAACTCCATCAGCAATTAACAATTAGTGGTTGCTGGTTAGCAGCAGCTTAAATTCAGGATGTACGGTCTGGTTGGCATAGCATCTTTAGGTAATTTGCTGTATGAAGATCTTGTTTTACGTGCTGGCTATTCTTGCTGGCAGCATTTCACATGAGTCATGGTCGCAAAGTTCAGTTGCGATATCGTCTGAAGTAAAGTCACCACAGGCGGAGTATGCTACCCGCGTTCTTGAAAAATCCCTCACTGCGAAGGGATATGTTTCAAAAAAAGAAAAGGCAGCATATACTATTGTACTTCGTATCAATCCGGATAAAAACCGCAAGGAGGCTTTTCAGATCCAGCGCCAGGGAAAATTGATTTCAATTGAAGGCGGTGATGGAAGCGGATTAATTTATGGAAGCTTTTCATTAGCCGAAGACTTGCGCAATGGTATTTCACTTTCTGATATCAAGCCGCGAAGCGAATCACCGCGATTGCCTTTTCGCGCCATCAAATTTGATTTGCCCTGGGATACGTACAGGCATAGTTACTCGCTCGATCAGCATCAGGAGACTTGCGGTGATGTAAAGTATTGGGAAGCTTTTCTGGATATGATGGCTGAGAACCGGATCAATGTACTTACCCTTTGGAATCTTCATCCTTATGTATACATGATCAAACCGAAGAATTTTCCGGAAGCGAGTCCGTTTACCGATGAAGAAATGAAAAAATGGAAAAACCTCTTCGGCAGTATCTTTACTATGGCAAAGGAACGGGGTATCGAAACTTACGTCATTCCCTTTAATATTTTCGTAAGTCCGGAGTTTGCCAAAGCACATAACGTAGCCATGGATAACCTGGATCATCATTTTTTTGTGCGCGGTGATACTTCTCAAATCATAAAACGCTATACACGCGAATGCGTGACACAATTGCTGGAAGAATACCCGGATCTTACCGGGATGGGGCTTACCCTCGGTGAAGGTATGGCGGGAATGACACCCCAGCAACGCGAAGACTGGATGAAGGCGACTATCATTGAAGGTATGCGAAGAGCTAACCGGAAATCAAAACTCGTCCATCGCATTCCGTTCTCCGGAAACACAGCTTCCCTTGGTGCTACAACCGTAGAGATGGAACAGATCACCCGCAAAGGCATTGAGCAGGAAGCGGCCATGGAGTTTATTGAGGGTCCCGTTTGGGCTGATCTTAAATTTAATTGGTCGCATGCGCACTCTACTTCGAAGCTAATCAAAGTGCATGGTGGAAAGTTGTACGGAACGTATTTCGATCCCGTTCCGGAAGATTATAAAATCACGTGGACGGCACGCAATGAAGATTTCTTCTGCCTGCGCTGGGGAGTGCCGGACTTTGTGCGGGAACATATTTCGAAGAATTCTCCGCCTTACGTGGGGGGATATTTTATTGGTTCAGAGACGTACATTCCGGCAAAGGATTATTTCACAAAACCCGGCATTGCTGTTTCCTGGAAATATGCTTTTGAACGGCAATGGTTGTTTTATAAAATATGGGGAAGGCTGTTGTATGATTATACAACTCCGAATGAGGTGTTCCGCTCGGCCCTTATTCAGCGGTATGGTGATGCTTATGGAAAATATTTGTCTGATGCATCATCGCTGGCAGGTAAAACGCCTTTACGCCTGGCATCACTCTTCGATTTCACCTGGGACTTTACCTTATACAGCGAGGGCTTTATGGCGCTTAACCGCGAGACCAAACGGGTTGAGTTCATTTCAGTTGACCGGCTGATCAATCAACCTGTGTTGGATCCGGATTATGTTTCAGTGGCTGATTATGTAAACCTTCTTTTTTCAGACAGCACATTTGATAAAAGTAAAATAACCCCACCCATTCTGGCGGGTATGCTGGAGCAGGATTGTTCTAAAGCACTTGCCCTGCTAAAAAACATAGATGCGTCCGGCAACGAAGCGCTGCGACAGGAAGTAGCTGACATTCGTGTATGGGCCAACCTGGGATTGTATTTTGCTGAGAAACTAAAAGGTGCTGTAGCCCTTCAGACCTATCGCTTGCGCGGGGGTGAAGCAAACAAGCAAGCTGCCGTGAAGCACCTCGAACAAGCATTATCTTTCTGGGATTCAGTTATTGAAATTACAAGACCCTTGTATAATGATATGCCCCTGGTTCATTACAGTGAACAGGATGGTAAACCCTGGCAGGAGAATGATCACCTGCGTTTTCATTGGGAGAAGCTGCGACCCGATGTGCAGAAAGATATTGAACTAGCAAAAAACGCTAATCGTTAGTTACCTTCGTGGTGACATGGAGAACAGAGGATTACTTTTTATTCCGGATATAAGCGGCTTCACCCAGTTTATCAGTGAAAATGAAATTGATCACAGCCGCCTCATCATTCAGGAGTTGCTCGAGATTCTGATCAGTTCCAATGAAATGGGACTTGAGATTTCGGAGATCGAAGGTGACGCTATTCTGTTTTATAAGTTCGGGGATATGCCTGACCTGAATGTTGTGTATCACCAGGTTGAAAAGATGTTCCGCGCATTTCATCAAAACCTGGCAGCCTATGAACAACACCGGTATTGCCAGTGTAAGGCATGTGCTTCGGCAAAGGCACTCACGCTGAAAGTGATTACACACTACGGTGAGTTTACCGGATACAACGTCAGGAACTTCAACAAGCTGATTGGCAAAGATCTGATTGTTGCGCACCAGCTGTTAAAAAATGATGTCCCCCAACATGAATACTGGCTCATTACAAACACGATGTCAGGAATGCCACCCCAGGGTTTTACACAATGGATGACGTGGGGTAGCAGTACCAAAAAGACTGAGGGAGGAGTGATTCCATTTTATTATACGCAACTCAGTGCCTTGAGAAATGAAATTGCTCCGGATGAACACCGGGAGGCGGAACTTCGCGGGACTGTAAAAATTTTATCGATAGCGCAGGATTTTGAAACGGATATCATCTCGTTATTCCATGCCACGGGTGATTTTCGTTATCGCAGTCGCTGGTATGAAGGTGTGAAAAAAGTGGAGATTGTAAATCATTTTCTTCCACGTGTAGGTATGAAATGCCGGTGTATCGGAGAAGCAGGTGAGACTATTATTTATGCAAACAGTTACCGGTATAGCCCGGATAAAATTACGTTCAGCGAATCAGATGAATTAAAAAGCACCTTGCTATACTTTACGTTGGAACGAACCGGAAAAAAGAAAACAAGGCTGACGCTTGATGTTCATCGGAAGAGCGGATTTCTGGATATGATCGCTTTCCGGTTGTTTAAAAAAGGTAAATTGGAAAGTGGCTTTAGGAGGTCAATGAAAAATCTGACGGAACTGGTAAAGGAGCTGAAGATACCTACAGCGGTAGATTGAGCTGTAGTTTCGATATTTAGTCTTCTACTATTAATCTATGCAACCTTCACGTGAGGAACTCATAACCCGTTATTCAACATTTTCAAATGAACGTTTGTTGGATATTTTGTATAACAAACATGACTACACAGTGGAAGCTCTTGAAGCTGTTCAGTCCGAACTCACAAAAAGAGAGATAGGTACAGACGAAGTACAACAATTTATTTCTGACAAGAAAGCGGAAAAAATTTATGCACTTGAGCAGGCAACTGTTCCTCTTGTCTTATGGGAGAAAGTATTGTTCTTTTTTGGATGGTTCCTTCCGGGGTTTATTACCATGGCCTTTCGGATGAACTATGGTGAAGATGGTCATTCATTTAAACTCAAACAAAGTAACTTCTTCCGGATTGCAGGATTTATTTCATTTGTGCTGATGGTTATTATATCCCTGATTTTGGATCGGGGGCCTGTTCTTTCTTACATTCTGTTATTTATATTTTTTGGATTGTCTTATTGGACAGCAAATAGAGTCTATTCCTCAAAAGGATAAATTCAAAGAGATAGTTATTTTGCTGCATGAACTTACGCCAGCCGGTCACTATCGTGACCATCGCCATTAATGTGTTAGTCTTTGCGGTGCTGGCATGGCATCTCCAGAGTCTGATGATGAATAAAGGCTCGGATGTAATAGCCATACTTCAGGCCGGAGCAAACCTGAATCCTTTTACATTGGGAGGTCAACCCTGGCGGATCATCACCAGTATGTTTCTTCACTTTGGAATCATTCATGTTGTAGTAAACATGTATGCATTGTGGAATCTCGGTACATTACTCGAACCAGGCATTGGTTCTTTGAGGTTTACACTCTTATATGTTATTACAGGATTGTCATCCGGGATCGCGAGCCTTATTTTTAATGAATATGTTATCAGTGCCGGAGCTTCCGGAGCAATCTTCGGCCTTTATGGTTATGTGCTCGGTGCTGAACTTATCGGGAGTTACCGTGATCGCGCTAAGCTTCAGCAGGTACTGATCAACTTCCTGATCTTCGTTGGTGTTAATGCTTTTCTCACGGGTGTATTCAGTGTTGACCTGGCTGGACACATCGGAGGCTGTGTTGCCGGTCTTGTCTTTTCCTTTTTTCATTTTAAACTGGGGTTACTGAAGGGTGCTCTTCAAATGGCTTTGGTGTTGATTATACTTCCGGCTATCCTGTTTTTTCTTCCGAAAGATCAGCTTGCTTACTACAATCTCTTTCAGCGTATTATTAAGCAGGATCGATTTTCATCCGATATTTTACGGGAAGTAAAAAGCAACAATGCGCTGGCCGACAGTCTGCGAAAATCAGAATCTGAATGGAGAAGTATTCAACGCGATCTGAGGAGCATGCCCCGTATACCAGCTTCGGTTACTGAAGACACGACTTCCATCACTCGTTATATCTCATTACGGACTCGAGAGGTGAGGTACAGGCTGCATATTCTGGATGAGTCCTATATTTATATGGACAGTATCGAAGTATTGCATGCACAATTTGATTCTGTTCCTCCCATACGTCATGTATTGAATTTTAATCCACCTCCGGATGAGCCGGTGACTAAAGATAGCAGCGTGAATGAAATCGGTCGCCAGGACCTAACTACCTTACAGGTTTATTATGATGAAAACTGGAGAGAGATAAACGACAGCGAAGCGGCAGCATACTATCGCATTGGCACGCGGGATTCACTCAATCGCTGGCAGGGATCTGTACGTGATTTTTACCGGAATGGTGATCTGCAAATGAAAGGCGGATATAAAGATGATCTTCGCGATGGTGTATTCATTTATTATTCGGATCACAGCACACATACCTCTGCAGGGCGATATGACCTGGAGTACCCTATCGGGAAGTGGGAGCACTTTCATTGGAATGGCAGTAAAGAGAGTGAAATATTTCATACTCCTGAATTCTTTACCAAAAGCGTGTGGGACTCACTCGGTAATCCATTGGTGTCACAAGGTTCCGGTGAGTACAAGCGATGGCATGCCAATGGAATTTTAGCCGAGCAGGGAAATTTTGTGAATGGAAGGAGAGATGGATACTGGCTTGGTTTTCATGATGACGGAAGTCAGTATTATAAAGAGTACTACCAGAACAACCGGCTGATCAATGGTTTATCAGAAGGGAAGGACGGGAGACGATATGCCTATGATGGGTTTAGCGAGATTCCGGTTCCGTTGATGGGCGTGAAAGAATACAAAAAATACCTGGATAAGAACAAACGCTATCCTCCAGGTGAAACAAAGCATGGACAGGTAAAAGTGTTGTTCAACGTAGGTATAGATGGATCACTATGGGATTTTGTAATTCTGAAAAGTGTTTCGCCAGTCTTAGATCAGGAAGCAATACGATTAATCCGGGAGGGGCCAGGCTGGCGACCAGCTTCAGCGCACGGTGAAAAGAAAATACAATCACAGGGATTGATGGAAGTGGAATTTTAGGTGTGTCTTTGTGATGAAATACATTCGACCACAAAGACACAAAAGAGAAGTTATATTCCTTTCGGGTCAAACGTGAACCCGAAACCTGCGGTAATGATGCTGCTCTTGCTTACCAGCGTGTAATCACCATTCAATATTACTGGCCCGAATTTCAGACGTAAACCTGCTGTGCCTCTGAGGCTGCTCTTGGAATAAGAATCACTGAAGGGATTTTCAAGCGTTACACTTTGATACAACGAGCCTCCCGTATCGGTTGTATTCACCATGTAGGTTCCGTTGATATCGTAATCAGTTTTCGAAGTATTGAACCCGACTCCTCCATAAAATGAAATCACTTTTATCTCTTTTCCTACTAACACCTGAAAGGTGTAACTGCTGGTTTGTGCCACACCCTCCTGCCCGTTACCATTATAATGACCACTCAGATCAGTGGTAGCTTTCAGGTTGGTATAACCGGCAAATACGGAAAGTGAAAACGGAAGATCGGCAATGACGGGGATATGTTGTTTAATGTCATGCTTGATAGCAACACCCCAGTTGCCTAATTCGGTTGCGTTCATTTTAATGGTGGGCGTAAAACGAACGTACAGATCAGTTCCTTTTAAAATGCCGACTCCTACCTGTGTGGTGGGCACGGCCAGTGACCCTATAGGTAAATCTTTCCCCGGATCAATTCCGTCAGGACCTCTGAATGTTGTTCCGAAATTTCCGCCCTCCGTAAATTGAAATTGCGGGAACTCACCTTCCTTGCCATAGGCTGTTGGTAGCGGATCTTCTCCACCCAGGTATGTTACGCCAGTGAGCGGAACCGGATCGAAGGTTTTCGCTTCGCTGTTGATGTTAATGTTGTTTACTGTAACATTGATATCGAATCCCCAGCGTTTGTGCGTGGCAGATGTTGTATACCATCCGTTGTTACTCAGTGTTCCAAAATCTTCAGCGATGGGTTTGAGGTATCCCTGAAGGAGATTATGCAGGTTCTCTTCACCACCGGTTGGAACTGCAGCAGCAGGAAAGAACCAGGTGATCTTGTTTTGCGCATGAGCATTAAACATAAGTGATGTCATGCAGAGCAGCAGGATAATTTTTTTTGAATTCATAACAAGTGTTTTAAGATTAAAGACAATCAGTGATTGAATTTATAGAACTTCTTTCCACAGTATGGTGTGATGACATCACAGATTGCAATACGAAATGAATTTTACTGCTATCGAGGGAAGCCTCTCTACCTGCATGCCGGTAGAGATGAATGCTTGCTTTGGCGTAACTCCGAATAACTTTTTTGAATTGAAGAATTTGGATTAACGGAGCGTTCCCGGCTATTTTCGGGTACAATTGGAATCAAAAAAACATGGCAACAGAAATTTTACTTCGTTATGTTCACTTCATCAGCATCTTTACCATTGTAGGTACACTGGCGTCTGAACACCTTCTTCTTAAATCATCGATGACGCGAGCTGAAATTGGAAAGCTTGCCCGCATTGATGCTGTTTACGGAATCGCTGCACTCACATTACTCATTGCCGGCTTTACACTTTGGTTAGGAGGTTTTGGGAAGCCTACCATTTACTACACCAAGAATTGGGTGTTTCATATGAAACTTACACTCTTTGTTCTGGTTGGATTATTATCCATTTATCCAACCGTCTTTTTTATTAAGAACAGAAAAGGTAATGGTGATGAAGTGATTGAAGTTCCGAAGGGAATTTTCTGGGTGCTGCGTTTCGAGCTATTGCTTCTGATTGTAATTCCGCTTCTTGCCGGACTCATGGCACACGGTGTTGGTTTTTTTGGATAATAGGGAGTTGAGCAGAAAAGAATCTCACAGAAACCATAAAATGGTTTCCAATTTCTATGTCTTCTGTGAGAACGTTGATGTTTCACTTAGCGGGCGAGGTATACGGAATCAGTTTATTAGCCCATTCAATAAAGTGAATCATATTGGGTGCGTCCGTATGTCCCCCATCATGCTGACGCCAGGCTAATTCTCCTCCTACAGGGCCTACATTAACATCGGGCATTTTTGCTGTTTTGTAATCGTGACCTAAACCCAGATCGCGCGCGCCCAATAGTTTGAACACCGGACCTGCCGCTATTGCCGCCATAAAACTTCCCTGTTGATCGAGCCACTTAGCGTCACCTTTCTCGGGAATGCCATAACTGATAAAGGTTGGTTTCGGAGCGCACATAGCAATGAGTTCATGTGAATCAACCGGAAGCTTGCCGGCATTCATATTACTATACTTCCCTTCAGATGCACCATACTTCAAATAGTTTCCTGCCATCCAATGATACTCTCCACTACTGGTAAGGTTTTCAACAGCTTCACCAAAAACTCTTCGGTGAAGGGTCGCACCGCCTTTGCCGGATGAGCCAATTAGTCCAAAAGCGAAGCGTGGCTCAAAGGCCAGTGTTACCAATGCTGCTTTTCCATAACGTGACACACCTTCAATGCCTACGTGCTTTGCATCCACAGTTGGATCAGTCTCAAGGTAATCGAGGCCGCGTGCTGCGCCCCATGCCCAGGCACGTAGTGATCCCCAGTCGTCAGGTTTCCGGGGCTGACCTTTATTTACCAGTCCGATGATGCCTCGTGTAAGACCTGCGCCATTGTCGGCCTGAATGGAAGAAGGGTCGATCATGGCATATCCCCAACCCGCAGCAATGAGTTGTTGTGTGGAAGGAATTTCTGAGCCGGGGGAAGGCGGAGCGGGGAACCCAAAGGGACTGTATCCAGCAGGGCGAATCAGCGGACTGTATGCAGGGTACTTATCCAGGATTTCTTTTATTTCCGGATCTTCGGATAATAATTTTCGCAGGGCTGCATTGATCTTATCAAAATCCTGGCGGTTGGGTTGAATAGGAGATGGCACAGCACTCGGCCCGAACATCATCAGTACGGGTACTGGTCCCGTTGCATCAGCAGGAGTAACAATTGTCATGGCGATGTTTACGTTGATCATCGGGTACTCTGAATTATCGACATGACCGATCAGCTGTCGTGCGTTCACAGGAGTTCTTCCTACAAATTCGCGCTCAGAGAACAGCAGGCTCCAGGTCACCTTCGGAATATTTTTTGGGAGCCGGCCATAAACTTCCCGTTCCAGATCTTCAGCAATCTCAGGTCTCCTTTGTTTCCACCACATCTCAGCGGTGGTAACTTTCTTTCCGTTTTTTAATGTCAGTACTTCCGGCAGTTCAGGGAACGGATTAGCCTTTGACTCATCATAGTTGGCTGCATTGGCAGCACTCTCATTTCCACTTGGCCCGGGGCGAATACTTTTGATCTCCAGCTGGTTCATCATATTCTGACGATCCTGTTCGGCCGTGAAGTTGGTTAAGGGTGGATAAGTAGTGGTAGTGGTTTGTGCCCAGGCATCAAAGGCAACGAACAAAATGAATAACTGCAGGATATTTTTCATTCTCAAAAATTAAATGTTTTTGTTGAATGATGTTGAGATAGTTGTCAGCGGGAGTACGGTTCACATGAATGGTTAAAAGCAAATGCAACAAATTGCAAGCGAGGATGTGCTTTTGTATTTTTAATAATGAAAAAGATAGCTGTGGAAGGTGTTGAAATGTATCCATGACAGACGCAAACCACCCTTGAATTTGTCGCATCAGCCATGGCTGAATGCAATGGATCAAAACTATGTTTGCATCATTACTCAGTTCTAATTAAAACAAACCGGCTATGAAAAAGACCAATATCCTGTTCTGGATTTTTACTGTTCTGTTTGGTGGTTTTATGATATCAACGTCTATCCCAAATATAATAGTAGATGAGGGATCCGTAAATCTGATCACCACACAACTGGGGTATCCGAAATACATGATACCTTTTCTGGGTGTTGCCAAATTGCTGGGCTCACTGGTTATACTCATTCCAGGATTTCCGCGATTGAAAGAATGGGCTTATGCCGGATTGTTTTTCGATCTGGTTGGCGCTACCTACTCGGCCATTTGCGTTGAAGGCTGGCATTTACCGATGTTATTTATGGTACTGCCTTTTGGTATCGGGGCGCTCTCATACATCTATCATCATAAGAGACTGAAGTCCGCCTGACCTGAGCGAAGAACTGTTGTCGGTCCAAAAAATGATGTGCTTTCCCATGTTCATGGGGGAGACTTTACCAAAGCGGTTTCGTTTGAAACAGTTGATTTAATACCGTTTAAATAATCAGCAAGAACCGAGGAAGCAGGTTAGCGACAAAGAACTATATTGTGCCCTTATTTTTGATACACATATGAGATACGCATTGGTTACCAGTTTATTTTTACTTGCCGTTGGCTGTTTAGCGCAAAACAGCCCGACAGACCGTTCAGCTATTCACTTTCAGACGCAGCCAAACGGCTTTATGACTTCTCTGGCACCGCCACCGCCAGGTCAAAAAGGCGACTATTACCTGCATAAGGAATGGTATAAGGCTGAAATTTATTTGAAGGATAGCACCAAACTTTCAGACGCGAAGATCAAGATCGACCTGAAAGCCAATTACATTGAAATTATTGTGGGTACTGACATAAAGGTGTTGCCTTGTTCTCGTGTTCTGGCAGTTTCTATAGCCTTACCTTCCGGAGGACGGGAAGAATTAATCAATGAGAATTATACAGGTATGCCTCGCAGCGCTTACAATCGCCTTCTCCGTGTGGTATATGAGGGAAAGTATGTTCTATACTGCAAGACCGTGGCAGAACTTGTGCCGGCAGCATCTCAAAGCCCCAATCCGATGGTGACCAATATGACAACCAAGGATAATGAGATCGTTCTGAAGAAAAGTTATATCCTTGTTCATGGCAAAGACTATGTAGAAATATCACCAATCAAAGGCACCTTTAAAGAAGGGATGGTTAAAACTTTCGGTGATTCAGTAGAGCCTTATGTAAAGAAGACCAACCCTAAGAAAGAGGAAGAGCTTGTGGTAATGGCCAAAGAACTCAGCACCATTTAAAAAAGATTAATCCCATCAATCGCAATGAATTGTGCAGCCAGTTCATTGCGATTTTTTTATTTCAGGACACAGGTTTTTTCTTCTTTTCAAAGATCTTCTTTTGCAGCCCGATATTAGCTTTTCCTTTCGCTGCAAGAATTACCTGAATGTTGTCAGTAGTAATCAGGTATCCATAGAAACTTACTATGAAATCCTCAAAACGAACGTCAATCTTTTCCCCCAGTTTACCTTTTTTGATACCGCGGGTTATGAGATCAGGAATGGTGGTAAAAAGGTTTTCCAATGGTAAAGACATGTATGGTTGAAGCCGGTCAATGATTTCGTCATGTGCTAACCAGTCAGCGGCCTGCAGAAGGCTATGCTCGGAATTGACATCAAAACCGAAATTTTCAATGACCAGTTTTTGGCTCACGGAATCGAAGCCAACCGAACCTCTCAGGTAGACGTCTGCCCGAACATCGCCACGTAAATTTATTTTAATGGCCAGACCATCTGACGTGCCATACACTTCACTGGATTCAATACGTGCACTGCGGCCCTTGAAATTGAATTTCATCGTATCCGTAACCTGTGCCAGTACAGTATTAAGTTTGTCAAAGGGAATAGTAGCCAGTAAATAAGTATTTAATCCTCCATCTGTTTTTTGTAGTTGCCTGAGTGGTGGAAGAGGCTTGGGTTTGGATGTTGCTACAGCTGAATCCAGTTCGGTACTTAATGTTGCGGTTAATCCGATTTCAATCATAAGCGTATCACGTGAACGCCTGAGTAAGCTTCCTTCCATTTTTGATATATCAGCCTTAAGCCATACGGGTACCACCTTTTTGTTGATCCGGATAGGTTTTTGGATGGAGGTCCATACCTGCTCTACAGCCTTTCGGATTTTAAGAATATTTCTGGCAGATTCATCCAGTTTTTGTGTGATCTTTTCTTCATTATTAAGCAGTGCTTTTTCAATAGTAGGTTTCAGATTTATTTTGACTCCGGCAATATTGATCTTAGGATCTTCAACCCATTCAATTTTTTCGATCCGCGTTTTGGGTGTAAGGTCCCAGCGCTTGTCGAGGTACAGGTCAGAATACAAACTGATAATTACCTTGGCACTGATCGGTGTTTTGTTTTGGACCTTAATGCCCATCACTTTACTTCGGATGTTACCTTCAATTTGTAATGGTATCGAATAACTGATACCCCTGTCACCGTTATACACGATGGTAACCGGCTTAAACCGTGCAATGGAGAGAAAGAGGCTATCATCTTTTTGAGAGATAGCCAGTTTAGCTTCAATTATCCGGGCATTTAGTTTTTCATTCACCATAGCCTCCAGCTCGTTTATCGGATAATATACCGGAACATTCAGTTCGGAGAGGGGCGGTACAAGCGTTGAGTCAAGCTGTGTTCTGGCAGGCGCTTCAGGAGTTATGGGTTTACAGGTAATGAGCCACAATGGCATTGTGGTGATCAATAGCAGCAGTATTGAACTCGGTTTAGGAGGGTTTGGCTTTTGCATGCTTCTGCTTCGGGAGCGGTCGATCTGTAACAAGATACAAAATATTACATCTCTTGGAGAAGGGATTGAATTGAATTAAAAATTTGTAATCTGCTGGCATTTTACTCCTTACCTTTGTTGGTGCAGAAAGCATTAAAGTCAGTTATACTGTTTTGCTACTGCAAACCACCAGACTGAATTACAACCTAAATAGCCAAGACATGCGAATCCTGTTTTCGTTATGTGCCATCCTCTTCACGGTTCATAGTTATGCGCAAGTAAAGAATGCAAATCCGGAACGGGCTAAATCCATCAAGGTCAACCATAAAGAAGCTAAAATTGCTTCTGTTAAAAACAGCTCCTCGTATACGTATACTATAGCCGATGACAACCTGGTGGTATTGAACGAAAATACCAAGGACCTGATTTCATTAACCGGTAATCTGGATCATGCAGAGCATGTTTTCTATAATGATAATATCACCGTAGTGTCCACTGAAACACGGTATACCAATGGTAAATCGGTTCGGCCTGCTAACAGTTGTGGAAATTATGAAGTTGAAGACATTTTCTATTCCGATGCACGGGTTTGTTTTTATCGCTTCAATTTTCTGTATGAGGGAACTGAAATGACCTTTCAGTCAAAATTGCGATATAAAGATCCACGTTACCTTACCCGTGTTTTCTTTCATGATGATGAGCCATCGGTAGAACGTGAAATCATATTTACCATTCCGGAACAGGCGGATGTTGAGTTGGTGGAACAGAACTTTGAAGGCTATTCCATTAAGAAATCTGTTGTAAAAAGTGATGGCAAAAATGTTTATACGTTCAAGGTGTCTAATCTCACAGAATTAAAAGCAGAAGAAAATTCAAGGGGTGCGCTATATCATTATCCCCACCTGGTCATACTCACCCGGAAGTATCGGTCGACAGCAGGTGAGAAAACAATCCTTTCCTCTCCAGATGATCTGTACAACTGGTGTTCTTCCCTGGTAAAGCAAGTGAATAATGACCCTACTCCGTTCAAGCCCTTGGTTGAAAAACTGGTTGCAGATAAGAAAACTCCCGAGGACAAGATCCGCGCCATTTATTATTGGGTGCAGGATAATATTAAGTACATCGCTTTTGAAGATGGAATAGCAGGCTTCCGGCCTGAGGCGGCTCAGAATGTATTCACCAATCAATATGGTGACTGCAAGGGTATGGCGAATCTTACGAAGGAAATGCTTAAGGTAGCCGGATTTGATGCCAGGCTGACATGGATTGGTACCAACCGGATTCCATACAGCTATAACCTTCCCTCGTTAGGAGTAAACAACCACATGATCTGCACGGTCACATCAGGTGGTAAAGAATATATTCTTGATGCCACTGAAAAATACATAGCGCTTGGAAAAAACGGAGAACGTATTCAGGGTAAGGAAATGATGGTAGAGAACGGAGAAACCTACCTGCTGAAAAAGGTGCCGGTATCCGATTATAACAGCAATCTTATCTGGCGAAAGGAAACACTTTCGCTCGATGGTAATTCCCTGTCAGGGGAGGGCGAACTTACTATGCAGGGAGAAGCACTCAAAAATGTATTCTATCTTTCTACCAACGTGAAGCAGGAAGATCAGGGCAAAGTATATGATCGCCTGGCGGTAAGTGATTATACCAATTCAGACAAAGTCAAAGTGACGAATACACCTCCGGTAGATCGTGAGAAACCGCTGGAGCTGAAGTATACCTTTTCACTCAGTAACAAAGTTTCAGGTTTTGGCGATGATCTCTACGTGGACATGGATTGGAACAAACCTTTTCAGAACCTGATTATGGAAGATACACGCGTTTCAGATTATTACTTCAACCGGAAGGTAAAACAAAAGACCTCTAAGAAGCTTACCCTTCCTGCACAGTATAAGGTATCTCATCTCCCGAAAGGCATAAGTAAAAAATTTCCCGATTTTTCTATTGAGGTTTCTTACGAAGTAGTGGGTAATACCATTGTTTACAATAATGAGATCACTGTCAACAATGGGTTAATCCGTAAACAGAACTTCACCGAATGGAACGCCTGCATCAAGGAATTGAAGGAAATCTACAACGATCAACTCGTTCTGACGAAAACTCCCTGAAAGCATTTATTTAATTCATACCTAACCTATCCTGTTCATGTACAGAAATTTTACTATCGTTCTTATACTCATTACCTGTTGTTTGTCACCCGTTCTGGCTACCGATCGTGAAGACGAGATACGCACGCAGATGTGGAGTTCTTCCGACAAGCAATTTAAAGTGATTGAAACACCTGATAAGTGGAAAGGGAAGTCGGCCATTATCATTGCTCAGTTAAATCGTTTTGAATACCGCAAGCCGGTCATGCTAAATCAGCTTCGCTATAATGAGTACAATCATTTTCGTATTAAGCTGAATGATAAAAATGCCATTACCAAATATGCGGAAATCAGTTATGGAGTAAGTGGTGCATACAATAAAGTATATGTAGGTTTTAAGGTTATTAAGCCAGGGGGTAAGGAGATCATCGTTGATCATAGTACGGCCGTAACGATGGAGCGTGAATCGGGTATGGCCAAGCAGTCATATAAGAAAATTGCTATCCCTGGCCTTGAAGCTGGTGATATCCTGGATTATTACATCTGTGAAGAAAGTTCCATTCAGATGGTGGGCTGGATTTACTTCTTTGATCCGGTAATTCATACGCTTCCCGGAGAGTATCCGATCATGAATCACAAGCTTCAGTTTGAAGTTGAACGCAAATGCTTCATCAACCTGGTTTCCCTTAACGGAGCGCCTCAGTTGAAGCTGGTTACGGAGAACAAGGATGAAGAGTATTATTCCCTGGATATAAATGACCTGGAGGCAGCGGAAGACCAGCGGTGGATTTTTAAATACCGCGAATTGCCAGCGGTTAAATTTCGCGTGGCATTTGCTACGGGAAAAGCCATGCGCACCTTTGATGTGTTGTTGGGTGAGCAGGGAAAACCCAAGAGCAGTGTTACCAAGGGTGAAGTAGAAGACATGGCAGGAACCATGCTTATGACAGCCTATGATGTAAAGTTCATCAGCAAACACGCCAAGACTAAATTAAAAGGTGAGAAAGATCCTTTTGTGATAGCGCGTGAATGTTATTATTTCTATCGCAACAATATGTTCTCTGCGTATGAAGAATCGGTGGTTGATGGAGGAGGTGCAAACCGTGTAGGTGATCTACGCTTTGCTGATGTGTTCTCTACCTTTTTAACATCAAAGAAAATTCAGCATGATATTCTGATCGCTGTTCCCCGGAATATCTCTTCACTCGATAACCTGTTGATGGAAAACGAAATTGAATGGCTTATCCGCGTGCGGAAAGGGAAGGAGTCGCTCTACCTTTCACCTTTTGATTTTAATACGATCCCCGGAACCATAAGTCCTTTGCTGGAAGGCACTGAAGCCTATGCGTTGAATATGCCCAGCGGAATCAAGAATGCACAGAAGATCACTCTACCGGTGACAGAGGCCTCAGACAACAAAACACAAACAACAATGCTGGTTGATCTGAAGAGCGCGGATAAGGCAAAGATATCGCTGAAGAAGACGATAACGGGTGATAATAAACGCTATGATCAGTATATGCTGATGGATATTTACGATGCCGAGGGAGAAGAGAAGTCGCGTTTTAAAATGGAAGACAGTTTTGCGAAATATACCGCCAGTGCCCGGAAAAAGTATACGGCCATGCGCGAGGCTTATAAAACCAAACGTGATGCCGATAAGACCGAGGCATTAAAGTATATGCTGGAAAATGATTATGACTTTGCCTGCAAAGAACCTGGTAATCTTAAAATTGAACAAACCGGCCGCTATCATACCAGTCCGGCCTTTGTTTACACGTTTACGTTTGAGACCGAAGAGCTTATGAAAAAAACCGGTCCGAATTACCTGATCGATGCCGGTAAACTCATTGAAGAGCAAACCAAGATTGAAGGTGATGAACTGGAACGCAAGAGCAATATCTACTTTGACAACGCCCGCACTTTTGAGTATGCCATCACGATTGAAATCCCATCCGGCTACAGCGTTCAGGGGCTTGATAAGTTTACCCAGAATGTAGTCAACACATGGGGTGGTTTTACCAGCAAGGCCCGCGAGGAGAACGGGAAGATTATTATTGAAACAAAGAAATTCTACAACGCTAATTTTGTTCCCAAAGACCAGTGGCCTAAGCTCCTGGAGTTTCTGAACGCAGCGCATACATTTACGGAGCAAAAGATTTTGCTGAAGAAAATTTAGTGTAGCTATACACAAGTATGTGGAGAGGGGTTGTTTCAGTAATGAAACAACCCTGTTTTTTTAGAAGGGTTCCTAAATCAAGGAAAAGCTCACCGCTCGATCAGGTTCAGCATCTTCAGCGTTGCCGTGATCGCAGCCGCCTGTTGATCGGATTCAAATCCTCTGGTCTTGAATTGTTTGTCGTTAAGCTCCCAGGTAATAATGGTTTCCACGAAAGCATCGGTGCGGCCTCCGGGAGGAATGGATATTTCGTAGTCCACCAGCTGCGGTAATTTCTTTCCGAGCTGATCGTAGATTGACTTTACAGCCTGCATGAATGCATCGTACTGTCCATCACCGGTTGAGGTAGCCTCATATACTTTGTTGTCGATCTCAATACTGAGCGTTGCTACTGGTTTTAGGTTGTACACATGACTGGAATAATAATTCCGGATCTTGATCTTTTCGGGAAGCATTTCACGTCCCAATACATCGGAAATAATATACGGAAGATCATCTGTGGAGATGTTCTCTTTCTTATCACCGAGTTCAACCACACGTTGGGTTACTTTCTTCAATGCTTCTGGGTCTAGATCGATGCCGAGTTCTTCCAGGTTTTTCTTGATGCTGGCATTACCCGATGTTTTTCCCAGAGCATATTTGCGTGTACGGCCAAAACGCTCAGGTAACAACTCGTTATAGTAAAGTCCACCTTTATTATCACCATCGGCATGCACTCCACAGGTTTGTGTGAACACGTGTTCTCCGATAACAGGTTTATTCTTCGGAACACTGATGCCCGAAAATACTTCTACCAGTTTGCTCACACTGGTGAGCTTGGTTTCGTCTACTGCAAATTCAACTTTGAGATGGTCCTTCAATAAGGCTACTACACTTGACAAGGGAGTATTACCTGCACGTTCCCCTAAACCATTTACGGTAACATGCAGTCCTGCAGCCCCGGCCTTCACTCCGGCAAAACAATTGGCAACGGAAAGGTCGTAATCATTATGCGCGTGAAGATCAAAATGTTTCCCGGGAAATTTATCGACCATCAGTTTTACAAACGTGAAGGCTTCATCCGGATTCAATACACCCAATGTATCGGGAAGCATGAACCGGTCTATCTTTTCATCCTTCAGTGCATTCACCAGAAAGAACACATAGTCCTGCGAATTTCGCATTCCGTTAGACCAGTCTTCCAGGTATACATTTACACGGATGCCGAGCTTTTGTGCGTAGGCAATAGCTTTCTTTATATCAACCGCATGCTCTTCAGGTGTCTTCCGGAGTTGTCCCTGCACATGCTTGAGCGATCCTTTGCACAGGAGATTGATCACTTTACCGCCAGCTTTACTGATCCAGTCGAGTGAACGGTTATCATCTACAAATCCCAGGATCTCTATACGATTGAGGTAATCATTTTCGGCCGCCCATTTGATGATCTTGCTGGCGCCTTCAAATTCACCGTCTGAAATACGAGCCGAGGCAATTTCAATGCGATCCACCTTTACTTCCTCCAGCAACATTTTGGCAATATTCAACTTCTCCGCTGCGGTGTATGACACGCCCGATGTCTGTTCCCCATCACGAAGGGTGGTATCCATTATTTCTATATACATACGACTGTTCGCTAATTCCCTGAAACTCAATCAACTCAGAACTGCGAATTACAATAAGTTATGGGATAGGTGCAAGGATTAGATGGAAAGTCGGAAGGACAGAAAGTTGGTAATTACGACTGCACAAACTTCTGGGCTTCCGGATAAAAAAGAAACCTCCGATGAACGCGTCACCGGAGGTTGTGGGTAGACGAAACGGGTTCGTCTTCTTGTCTTTTTAATTACTCTTTATTCATTTTCATGTCCAGCGCAAGATCTTTTGCCGCTTTGGCCGACATCATCTCCATGAAGTTAAGCGCTCCGTTGGTGGTACCACTGCCACCGGTTTGGATCTGTGGAACGATTGCTCCGGTGTATTTGCTGAAGGCATCAGCCCATACTTTCTGAATCTCAATCTGAGCATTAAGCTTTTTCTCCAACGCACCGTCAGCCTTCATGATTCTGGAACGGGCATATGCTTCTGCATCGGCAAGTTCTTTGATCTTCTTGGCTTCCAAGATTGCACCTTCATAAGCGATCTTCTGCTGCAGCTTATCCTGTTCGGCTACTTTTACTTTAGTCTGGGCTTCAACCACCTGCTTGGTTTGCTCCTGCTTTTGCTGATACTCGATCTCTACCAGTGCCTGCTCACCTTTTGCTTTGGCAGTAAGGGTTTGCTGCTGGGCTGTCATCAACTCCTGCTTGGAGATAGAAGACTTGGTTACCGCGTCAATGATCTTGATCAGTTTGTCGTCTACTTTTTCTTCGTAGTCAACATCGGTGATTGCAGCATCTGCTACGGTAATACCATATTCTTTTATAGATGACAGCTTACGCTTCGGAATTCCAGACTTCTTATCCAGTTGAATTTCGGTCTGGTAGATTCTTTTCTTCTCACCTTCCAAAGAGTCATACACAATACTCTCTTCAGTTACCAGCAGGTATACACCTTCTTTCAGCTGATCCATGAAGTCCTGCGCCATCTGCGCACGGCCACCACCATAGTGCTTTTCACTGCTCATCAACTGGGCAGATGATTGCAAACATTCCTTGGTGTAAGGAGCAAGGCGTTTAGCCACAAGCGACTGAGGCGTACGGTGCGTGTTGTGAATCAGGATCATCTCTTTTTCATCTGACGGCAGAATGAATTGCGTGATACCTTTCACGTTCGCGGTAGTAGCGTCACTGAAGCGGATCATAATTTGACCAACCTCAATACCATTATCCTCAAGTTCGGTCTCTGAAGTTGCCTCCTGATAGGTAACCGAGATCTGGTTAGGCCACTCTTTTTCTTTGGCAAAGAAACCTGCATAGAAGATACCCGGAGCAAACTGTACGATCTGTTCACCCGTAGTACGCTCTACTACAGTACGGTTTCCTGCGTCATTCCACGAGAAGGGATTGACCATCAGGAAAAAAATAATGAACACTACGGCCAGTACGGCCATCACAATGGTTCTTTTTGAAATTAACGGTTCCATGGTTTACGATTAGTTGTTTTTGGTTGTTTGATTGTATCGGTTTTTCTTTTTTGAAAGTAGCACGTAGGCCGAAATTATGACATACAGTGCCAGGCCAAGTACGGATAAAAATCCGATGGCTAAAGCCAGTTTGATCATGTTTAGTTTGAAATGGTTAAATGCGAATCAAATTGAAGTGCTGTTCATAGAATTATGAAACATGCTAGGGTAAGGTGGACAAGTATTCATGTTCCTCTATTCGCGGTGGAAACAGCATGTAACTGTATTTTGAATAAAATTTATTTTTTCATTCCCGTGAAACTATTCACCACGGTATACGTGAGGGCAGAATTTGAAAAAAAAGGCCTTTTTACCTGCTGATGGTAGTCCACAATGACTGCGTTAGGGCAAGAAACTGGGCGTGGTATGGATCATAGGAAATAAAATCATAGAGCAATGGAATGGTGCTGATAGACTGGTGTGTGACTACACCATATTTACCATCCCGCTCCACGATGGCGAAATTGTTACCAACATCCTGCAACCGGTGATAGCGCGGCTGGATAAGTATTTTTCCGGATGCATCAGCGAGACCTTCCTGCTGATTTAGCGTGATCAGCAGATTTCCGGTAGGAAGAAGTTTTACCGCTTCATAACGGGCCGGTAATACCTGCTTTCCATTCTTGTCGATAATGCCAAACAAGCCGCGCTGCCTGACATAAGCAAAACCGTTCTGGAACAGTGATACTTCATCGTAGGCTGGTTGAATGGCGATCTGATCCTGATGGTTAATAAAGCCCCACTTGCCACGGATCTTGGCCGCAGCCAGTCCTTCACTGAATTTCTGTACGCCTTCATACCGATTGGCAATGCGTAAGCGTCCCTGAGAATCAATGAAACCATATTGGCCATTTTTCAGGATAGCACGAAGGCCTTCACTTTCTTCATAGATACCCTGAATGGGTTCATCCGGGTGGACCTGGCGATCTATAATTCTTCCATCCCGGTCTATTTTCCAGATCGTACCTGAAGGCAGGTGTTCCCAGAAATAGTCGGCAAAAATTTCGAGATGATTGTCCGTAAAATAAATGATGTTGCCATCAATGGACTTCAGGAATGTTTTAGTGCCTGATGTTTCGAGGAAACGATCTGCGCCAATCAAAACAAGCTTTTGGTTTCGGGGCGTTACTTTCCATTCTTCATTCACGTTGATTATACCATACTGCCCGCGGAATTTCACCACGATCAGATCATCGCGGGTTTGTAAGATAGAATCGTAAGAGCATGCCACTACTTCCTGACCGCGCAGGTTAAGTGCACCTGCAAAACCACGCTGCCGAACAGTGAAGTATTTTCCATTGAGTGGTTCAAGGCTTTCATAGGGTTTGGATGTCAGGTGATGACCAAGTGAGTCCAGCAGCATCCAGACTTTCTTTCCGCTGTGGTATTGCATGGCCACGCGCAGATTGCGCATCGTATATAGGGAATCAAACTCTGCAGGGATGATAATGGCGCCTGATGTTGATACAATTCCCAGCTTATCATTTTGAATGAAGATGGCTTCGTTGTTCTTGAATTCATGAATAGAGGAGAACCATGATGGTGAAATCGGTTTGAGCTGTTGGTCTGTCAGCCGCACTTGGGTGGCTGTGGTTACTTTCAACAGATTTTTTCCTACGGGTTCGATCCTGTCGGCTGATGCTTTTTGAATCAGTTTGTTCTGGCCGTCCAGGAACTGCCACGTGTCATCCTCGCGAACGGAAATAACACCTTCATCTGAAATATTGACTGCGCGATATTTTGATTCAACCTGAACTTGTCCCTCGCGATCGATGACACCCTGCCGGGCATTCTGATAAATCACAGCGAAGTTCTTTTTAAAGGAGGAGATGCTGTCGATAGTAAATTCACTGATCTGTTTTCCATTGTCACTGAACAGGGCAATTTTCTTTTCAAAATTCTCCACTGCGAATCGGAGACTTCCGATAGAATAGACACTTCGGTATTGCTGTGGTATTAGCGTTTTGTTTTCGAGATCAATCAGTCCGTATCGGTATTGATTACCTATTTTGGTAAAGACGATGGCCCGGAGTGTCAGCAACGTTATGCCATCATACTGAAAAGGTATTATTTCCTTTCCGGAGGTATTGATACAGCCGGTAACGATACGCAGTGATAAGTTTGATTTTTTCCGGGCAATCAATAAAGGGCCTTCTCCGGGAAGTAATTCCTCAAATTCGGTTTTTGTTACCTTATGATTATTTACATTAATAAGCCCCCAGTGTCCTTTGAATTTATACCCGGTTACGTTTGAAACAACAGAGAACTGGCCATTGCTCCAGCCCAATGCTTCATATTGGGCAGGAATCAGAACACGACCCTGTCCGTCTTTCAGACCGACAAGCCCGTTTTCCTCAAATACATTGAAATTGTTGGCGGCTGAAAAAAATGTGATCAGCAAAAAAACCAAAAAACAACTCACGACCTTCATGCGGGTGTAAAGTTACAAGAGCAGCATGAAATCATTGGATTTTTTCGGAATTTTGTAGGGTCGTTATCCGTTAATCGTTA
>DASXWH010000278.1:0-6521 GCA_036503775.1 Ohtaekwangia sp. | reverse complement strand
AATCGTAGCCCGGATACCGTTGTCGCCCATTTGCTTTTGCAGCTCGGGATGTTGATACAGATGAAGAATTTTATCGGCCAGGTCTTTTTCATCATCGGCCTTGAAAATGATACCGGCCTGTGTTTGAGAGATGATCCGGTTGAGCGGTGCACTCGTGCTTACAATAACCGGTTTGCCTGCCATCATCGCCTGGAAAAGTTTGTGCGGCACGGTGTTATCCGTATGATCGTTTGACTTATGCGGGATCAGGTTGGCCGAAGTGTAGCACATGAATGAAAAGAATTTCTCAAATGGCTGGCGCCCCAGAAAGTGAACCTGGTTTTTGTCTGTATGTTCTTTGGAGAGTTGATCGAGGAAATTCATGACTGCCGTACTGCCTGATCCGATGATCACCAGTTGAATGTCCGGGTAAGCCTTCAAAAATCCCATGGCTTTAATTGCTGTATCGACACCGCGGTGCGGACCGATATTGCCGGAGTACGTAATGATGAATTTACCGCTGAAGTTCCGGTAGATCGAAGGGTCATCGGGTTGCTGCAGGAAGGAGCGGTCTTCGGTATTCGATACTACGGTAACTTTTTTTGGATTGACCTGGTGGCTTGTGATCAGCCGTTGTTTCATTTCATCCACTACAGCGATAACCCTGTCGCTTTCAAGTGCCGCACGTTTTTCCAGGGTTGTCCACCGGTCGGCATTCATGAAGATCTTGTTCTTGAGACGGGCAATGGGATTACGTTTCCACTCGAACCAGGCGCGAAGCGCTTCCGGATAATTTTCATGGAAGTCTGCAATAACGGGTATACCGGATGCTTTACGAATGGCCAGCGCGGTACCTACCAGGGGAAGATCGTGTACGTGGAAAACATCAATGCCGTTTTTCTTCACCCAGCCCGGGATAGCTTTTTTAAATACCGGGTGAACAAAGGTGATGGACATGATCACATCCCACAGGGCCAGCTGTATATTGTTTTTGCCAGCATCAATACGTTCGATGTGTAATCCATTGATCACTTCAGAAACGTTTTCTCCGCTTTTCCGCAGGCAAAGCAGGTGTACCTTGAAGCCGGCCTTCAGCAACGCGTCAGTTTCTTTTTTCACCCGTACATCGCTGGGATACGGTGCGTTGAGCAGCATTCCTATGGTCATATGATATAGCTGCGGTTGAACAGCAGGTGCAAAGAAAAGAAATTTAATCAAGTTTTAGGGATGCCTTACGGAACAGGCACGTGACGGAATTTTCACGCTACTCTGTTATCAGCGTGTCAAATACGATTTGGATTGACACCACCCTTCAATCGCTTCGGGTTTTCTTTCAGGAACGACTCCCACGATTTCGCTTTTTGTCCGTCAGAAGCTTTCTGAAAATGATGGCATACGGCTACCGCGAGCGCATCCGTGGCATCTAAAAGTTTCGGGAGTTCTTTGATGGTGAACAACGTCATCAGCATTCTGGCCACCTGCTCTTTGGAAGCATTACCATTACCGGTCACGGACTGCTTCACTTTTTTCGGAGCATATTCAATGATCGGAATATCACGTGACAGTGCGGCCGACATAGCTACACCCTGCGCTCTGCCTAGCTTCAGCATGGATTGAACATTCTTTCCAAAGAAAGGAGCTTCAAGGGCTACCTCATCCGGATTGAATTCATCAATCAGGCTGATGACACGGTCAAAGATCTTTTTGAGTTTTAATTCATGCCCCTCATACTTGCTCAGGTGGATCACACCAAACTGCAACAGGGTGATCTTTGGTTTTCGGATCATGATGATTCCGTATCCCATCACATTGGTTCCGGGATCGAGCCCCAGGATAATTTTTTCTTTTACCAATTTTCCCACGGTGGAAAGATAGGTATCGCGCAGAAATTATAGAAATTGGCAGCTATGGTTTACCTGCTGGCGATCTTTATAACGGTTTATGCTGTGCTGATACTGCAGTTAATACGAGGCTGGTATCGCTTACAATCCGTTCGTCAGCATGGTGATACGGAGCGCTTTCTCTCTGTGGTTGTCGCCTTTCGCAATGAATCAAGAAATATAGGTCTCCTGCTGGATGATCTGAAGAAGCAACAATACCAGCCGTATGAAATACTTCTGGTTGATGATCATTCGGGAGATGATTCAGTAGAAATAGCCCGTAGTTACAGTCGTGGAGATTCACGCATCAGGGTATTAACGAATGAAGGTAATGGAAAGAAACAGGCGCTGGCCACAGGTATCCGGCAGGCCATCGGAGAGATAATCGTTACCACGGATGCAGATTGCCGCGTGGGCAATCTGTGGCTGGTACAGATTGCCAATGCTTTTCAGGATGGTCAGGTGATGATGACATCCGGTGCGGTGGTGATTCAGGAAGACCAGTCTTTTTTCTCCCACCTGCAGGCCATTGAATTTGCCAGTCTCATTGGATCAGGTGCTGCACTTATCGGATTGAAAAAACCTACGATGTGCAACGGAGCGAATCTGGCTTTCCGGAAGCAGGCCTTTGATCATGTGGGTGGATATTCAGATAATCTTCAGATCGCTTCTGGCGATGATGAGTTCCTGATGCGCAAGATCCTGGCAGTCTATAAGAACAGTATCCGGTTTATCAAATCATCTGAAGCTATTGTAACTACAACAGCCTCTCCATCTACGGAGTCTTTTTTTCAACAACGGTTCCGGTGGGCCGGCAAGTGGCGACATAATTCATCGGGGCAGACAAGAATACTTGCCGTATTTATTTTCCTGTTTCAGGTGATGCTGCTGGTGGCGCTCGGTTTGGTGATCTTCAGTGAAGGAAGAATGGCGTTGGTAGCGTTGGCCGTGCTGCTGACACGGATGATACTTGAGTTTTGTTTTCTGGAGCCGGTGTGCCGGTTTCTGAATGTTCACTGGCGGTGGTCTGCATTCCTTTTTCTGCAACTCGCGTATCCGTTTTATGTTGTCTTTACCGGATTGTTTTCTAACTTGACGACCATCACCTGGAAGGGAAGAAAGATATAAGATTATGATCCAACGCATTTTTATATTTCTGTTTTGCTGCTCAGCTATTTCAACGTACGCGCAGCTCCCGGCTAATGCCATCTCGTACTCCTTAACCGTGGATCTTAAAAAATTCGATGGTGAGGCTGCGCAGGAGCTGGATGATACGGAACTGCTGTATGAAACAGATCTGTATTATACCGCAGATAAGGTTCGTACGGTAACCCGCGTTGTCAAAAGACCGGATGATTACGAATTGACATTTCGTCAGCGGTTATACGATCAGAACTCTACGGATGAATATAATATAGAATATCCGAACCGCACCATGGTGATGAAAGAGAAGCATGTGTACAAGCCTAAGTCCACCGGCAAAACAAAAAAGATACTGAACTACACCTGCAAGGAATATCAGGTGGTTGACTTTCGTGGCAATACCATTACATTCTGGGTAACCGACAAACTGGGTAAGAATGTATGTCCCTGGGGAAATTTTTCATTGAAGGGTACAGCGCTGGAAATAATTGCTTCCAATGGGCTTCATTTCAAGGCAACTGATTTTGCCGCAGGCGAACTGGAAGCAGATTTTTTCAATGTTCCCCAAGGGTTTGAAACTCAAAAAATTCCTTTTCCGGAAGTGAAGAAAACGAAGTAATCCATCCGCTCATCAGGTATAATTTTTGTTCGGGTTTGGTGATTTGTCACTACCTTTACCCGTACACCTATGGAGCAACTTGACATCCGGAAGCAATTCGAAATCAAAGAACTGGAGCTCAATGCCTTGCTTGAGATCACACAGGCTATCAATAGCAATCTCCCGGAAGAATCACTCTATAAGATCTACAACTTCACGCTTCGTTCTAACCTGAACATCAAAAAACTGGCGCTCTTTGTACTGGATGATGACTGGTTTTGCAAAGCCTATTTCGGAACACAACACCAATACTCGAAAGTAAAACTGCTGCCCGATTTTAAAACCATTCAGGACATCACACACCTGAAAGAATTTACGGCCTGTGAGTTTACGGAATTTGATATCATCATACCTGTAGCACACAAAACAAACACCTTAGCCCTGGTATTTGTGGGTGGCCTGGATAAATACGATGAGCGATATGAGAACGAGGATGGCATCCGGTTCATCCAGGCGCTAAGCAACATCATCATCGTTGCTATTGAAAATAAGAAACTCGTCAGGAAACAACTTGAACAGGAAGTCTACCGGAAGGAGTTGGAAATCGCCAGTGATGTTCAGCAGTTCTTATTCCCGGAACATCTCCCGTATACTGATATATTAAAAATCGAAGCGAGTTACCTTCCGCATGATCTCGTAGGTGGTGACTACTACGACTATATTCCTATAAACAAAAATCAATTCCTGATCTGCGTGGCAGATGTCAGTGGAAAGGGCATAGCTGCTGCCATGATGATGTCAAACTTCCAGGCTTCGTTACGTACGCTGGTGCGGTTGACGCCTAACCTTACCGATATCATTGAAGCGTTGAATTTTCAGGTTCTGGAAAATACAAAAGGGGAGAAGTTCATTACCTTTTTTGCAGCCATCTATGACATACAGCTGAAAACGATGGTGTATGTTAATGCAGGTCACAATCCACCGCTGCTTTGGGACCGCAAGCACGGTATCCGTCTGCTGGAAGATGGCGCAACGGTATTGGGTGCCATGCATCCCCTTCCTTTCCTGAATGAAGGTTTCATTCCAGACCTGGATGACTTTCTGATATTCTGTTATACGGATGGACTTACCGAAACCCTCAATGAGCAGGGTGAACAGTATGGTGTTGAGTCACTCATGAAATATTTCGACCAGGATGGAACGTATTCAAAGGATCTCAAAACCATTCATCAGGATATTATCGTGGCCCTTGATATATTCAAAGGCCGCAATGGGTACAACGATGACATCACTATTCTGTCGTGCCGTGTCGGATAACCCATGATCCCGCATCGAACACCTTTCATTCTTCCGCTTTTATATCCTTCACTCACCTGGCGTTTACCTGCTGATCAAAAGAGAATCTGCCTCACGTTTGACGATGGACCCGTGTATGGTCCGACTGAGTTTGTTCTCGAAACCCTGAAGCAGTTCAACATACGGGGCACGTTTTTCTGTATCGGTGATAACATCCGGAAGCACCCGGAAGTTTTTCAACGCATCGTTCATGAAGGCCATGCCATTGGAAATCATACCTTCCACCATGTGAAAGGATGGAGCACTACTGTTCCGGATTACCTGCATGAAGTGGATCTGTGCACGCAGGAAATTTTAAAACATGATCCGAAACCGGTAAGCCTTTTCCGGCCTCCGTATGGGCGGATAAAAAGAAGTCAGGCGAGACAGTTAAGCGCGTATCAGATCATCATGTGGGATGTGCTTTCACTGGACTACAATAAAAGCGTTTCACCAGATGCCTGCCTGCAGGGAACCATCCGCGCAACCCGACCGGGTTCTGTTGTTGTCTTTCATGACAGCGTAAAGGCAGAAAAGAATATGGTATATGCACTCCCGCGATTCATCGAACATTTTCTGGAAAGGGATTATCGTTTTACATTGCTATCATGAAGAGGATATTGGTTGCACCGCTGGATTGGGGATTAGGCCATGCCACGCGGTGTATTCCGGTTATCCGAAAACTAATTGACAGGCAAGCCGAAGTAATACTTGCCGGTAGTGGTCAATCGCTTCAGTTACTTCAGCAAGAATTTCCGAAGCTTTCATCGTTTGAACTTCCGGGATACTCACCGCGATATCCGTCATCAGGGTCTATGGTTTGGAAGATGACCGCACAACTTCCCCGCTTCCTCATGGTGATCCGCAAAGAGCACGATGTGCTGGAGAAAATAATCACAGAGCAAAAGATCGATCTGGTGATCTCCGACAACCGGTACGGATGCTGGACGAATAAAGTGCCCTGTGTTTTTATCACGCATCAAAGCAACATCCTTATGCCGAAACGTTTTGGGTGGCTGGCCCCGGTAGTGCGCTGGTTGAATTACCGGATGATGAATAACTTCACGCGGTGCTGGATCCCGGATTATCCCGGTGAACAAAGTCTCGCGGGTGACCTGATATCATTCGGTTCAATATTGCGTAAGGACCGAATCCGGTATATCGGTTTATTGTCACGCTTCACACCTTCCGGAAAACGGATGAAGAAGTATGATCTGCTGTGCATCTTCTCCGGTCCGGAACCTCAGCGTACACTGCTTGAGCAGTTGATCGTAAAACAGCTTGATGCGTTTACCGGAAAAGTGCTTGTGGTGAGAGGCGTGCTTAATCCGGTACAGCCTATTCAAACGGAGGCTGACGTGGTTGACTTTATGACATCCGGTGATTTGCAGGAAGCTATCGAATCGTCTGAACTTGTTCTGGCACGCAGTGGCTTCAGCACACTAATGGACCTGAGCAAATTATCTTCACGCGCGATACTGATCCCTACACCCGGTCAAACCGAGCAGGAGTACCTGGCAGCAAAATTACGGGCAAGCGGTGTAGCTTATAGTGCACCACAGCATACCTTTGATCTGATGCAAGCC
>DASXWH010000277.1:0-7618 GCA_036503775.1 Ohtaekwangia sp. | reverse complement strand
GGATAAAGCCACCGGTAAAGAAATTCCGGCTGAAGTGAAGGATGGTGTGTTGACGTTCAATGGTGAAAAAGGAAAGACGTACACCATTGCTGTTGATCATAAAGATTATCAACCGGTCACAGAAGATGTTGTGATACCGGCCATGGCCACTTCTATAGCAGATAATTCCATCGCCCTGGAAAGCCGATCTCAGCAGCTTGCCGTCTCAACAACGATAACCGACAAACAGGGTAATGTGTTGGCAGATGCGAAAGTAAGTGTGATGGATAAAGCCACCGGCAAAGAAATTCCGGCTGAAGTAAAAAATGGTGTGCTCACTTTCACCGGTGAGAAAGGTAAAACGTATTCGGTATCCGTAGAACATTCAGACTATAAACCGGCAACGGAAGATATCAGTATACCTGCTGATGTCAGTGCGATGGATAAAACATCTATCGCGCTCGAAAGCAGATCGGGTCAGGTTCCGGTAACCGCCAGTGTGAGGACCCGGACAGGAAGTGTATTAACTGATGCTGTTGTCATCACAGCAACCGACAAGGCAACCGGAGAGAAAATTCCCGTTCAGGTAAAAGATGGCGCGTTGAGTTTTAAGGGTGAAGCCGGTAAGCAATATACCGTTACAGCGGAAGGTGAGGGCATTCAGACAAAAAGCCAGGACATAGAGATTCCTGCGCAGGCATCTTCCGTTGAAAATATTTCGATCACACTTGATGAATCGGCAACGGCCACTTCATCGCAGACCGTAACACAAAATGCGTCAGCCGGTTCTGCGGGCTCAACAGGCACTGCAGCAATCGCACCCGTACTGGCTGCCGGCACGGTAGCAATACTGGCGACAACAAATAATACTACGGATAATACGTCATCATCCGTTGACGTGAGCGGTCACGTGCTGGACAATATGGGTAACTACCTGGAGCAGGCTCGTGTAACGGTAACGGACAAAGCTACCGGCAACACCATACCGGCTACTATTGAAAATGGAGTGTTGACGTTCACAGGAAAGAAAGGTGGTGAGTACATCATCACGGTTGAGCACGAAGGACACAAAACCGGCACACGCGAAATTACCTTGCCGATGCAGGGCGATACCGATGAAAGTATTTCCATGACATTGGAGAAGCTCCCCGTATTTTTTACGATGTCGGCCCGGGTCTTTAAGGCATCAGATAATTCACCATTGAGTGGCGCCCAGGTTAAGGTGCTGAATTTTTCAGAAACAGATCAGGAACTCATTGCCAACGAAGAAGGTATTGTCGAATTCACATTAATGGAAGGAGAGACCTTCATTGTGATCGGAAGTAAAGATGGATACTCCGGAATGTTTACCTCTACCGTGGAGAAGGGAATGGATAAAACTTCTGTAGTACATCCCGTGCCGGCTCATCCTGATGCTTCAAAAGAGCTTCCGGTGATCGTTAAGTTGTCTGACGATTCTGGTTCGTCATTGACATCAGCTCAGGTAGAAGTAACCGAAAAATCTTCCGGTCAGATCGTTAATGCAGTAGTGGCTGATGGTGTACTCACTTTCGCAGGTGAAAAAGGTGAAGCCTATACCGTTGAAGTGAAGGCTGAAGGATATGAAAATCAGCAAACGGAAATTCAGGTCGATACACAGGCTGCAGCCGTACATGCAGAAGAGATTACGATGGCTTCAACCGGAATCAGATTACCATCGGGGTCCAACCTGATTATCTTAAATGCAGGCGGAACGAACACGCGCGTCTACGTTAGTGCAGATGGTTCCTTATCGGAGATAATAGAGAAAGATGGAACACTTTACCTGGTAGATGGCGACAGCACCATTAGCCTGGGACGGGGTAATCTTACGCAGTTGAAAAATGATCCGGCCTTACTCGTGCAACGAATGAATCTTCTTTCGGATAATGTCATCGCCATCGGAAACATCTATTTTGATTTTAACTCCACACAACTGGATGCTGATGATAAGCGTGAACTGGCAAAAGTAAAAGAGCTCATGGAGCGTCATCCGGCATTTAGCCTGCAGGTAGGTACCCATGCGGATGACCGTGGCCGCGAAGCCTATAACCTGACACTTTCCCGTAAGCGGGCAAAGGCAGTGGAATCGTACCTCGAAGATCAGGGTGTTTCCCCGGATCACATTGAAGTGGCTGCTTATGGTGAATCAGTTCCTTTGGTGAAATGCGAAGCGAACGACTGCTCTGAAACCATGCACCAGCGGAATCGCAGGGCTGAGTTCGCGCTCAGCGCCGAACGCAAGGTTGCTGTAACGGAAGTGGCCAGTGTCAGATCGGTTCATGAGAAATCACTGTCCAAATACGATGAGTTGCTGGAAACCTATGGTGATGTGAAGAAGGACAGTCTGCTCTTTAAGGTGAGTATCGGTGCATACCGGTATAACCATACGCTTACGTTTGATGAGTTGAAAGATCTTGGTACAATAGAGTCGTCTCATGCAGAGGGTATAACCTATTATTATCTGGCAGGATTTGCTACCTTGCGTGAGGTGCATGATATGCGCTTGAAAGTTATGGACCGCGGTGTGAAAGACGCAGCCATAACTATTTTTTATAAAGGTGAGAAAATCTCAATCCTTACTTTCAAGTCATTGATCCTGAATCAATGATCATTTTTTGAACTGTAGTATGGTGAAACACAAGAACAACAAGCTGGTTGAAGCAACAACCCTGATTGCTAACGTATCGACTGTATCCTGGCAGCATGAAATAGAAAAGATATCCGGCAAGTATCATGAGATGGCAGCATGGGTAGCTATCCTCTTCAATCCACTTTTTGCCATTGTAGATTGTTATAATATCCCTCAACATTGGAGTTCCTTGCTGGTTACCCGCCTGCTTATTTCTGCGATAACGCTGGTAACACTTTATGCAGGAAAATATTTTAAATGGCCCTCCTTTATCGTGGTGTTGGTTCCCTTGGTGCTTATCTCCCTTCAGAATGCCTACACCTACAGTTTCATCACCAATGATGAATTGCTGGGCCATAACCTCAATTACATGGCGTTGCTCATTGGCGCAGCTCTGTTCATTGTATGGGAAACCATATTCTCTGTTGCCATCGTGGTGATGTCAACGGTCATGACTTCAGCTTTTATCATCAATAACGACACTGTAAGGGTGCCTGACTTTTTAGTAGGTGGTGGTTTGTTACTGATCATGACATCAATCTTTATGGTGGTGTTGATCAGGTTACGTTATGATCTCACTGTGAAAGAGATCAAAGCCAGGCTGGCATTGCAGTCCAGCTATGAAGAGATCCTGGCGCAGGACGAAGAGATAAAAGGTATTAACGAGAATCTGGAAAACATTGTGCGTGATCGTACCCGTCAGTTGGAAATGAAAAACCGCACCCTCGAAGAATACGCTTTCATAAACGCTCACCAGTTACGAAGTCCGGTGGCCAGCATCCTGGGATTGATAAACCTGATGCGAAAAATCGAAATGAATGCCGAAGCCAAAACGGTGATGAATCACTTGCATGAGTCAACCGAAAAGCTCGATCGCATCGTTGCTTCCATCAGCCGCACCATCGAAAGCGGTGATGGCGAAAAAAACTGATTGAGTTCCAAATCCCCTTTTTCAGGGATGTTCTGTCCCTATCCTATCCTCTACCTTTCGGGGGTAAAAGTTCAAGGTTTAAAGCCTGCCTGACGGCAGACAGGTTTAAAGGTGTATTAAACCTGCAACCTGAAACCTAGAACTTTAAACTACATTATTATGGAGTATCCCCGCTTATATAAATTGGAGTACTTTGTACGACTCTAACCCTCTCTTATGAAGCTTGCTGGTCTCATCGGCTTATTTCTGATTTGTACCTACAACGGTATTGCCCAGGAAAAATTTATTTCGGTCGGCAGCGGTGGTGGCTTTGCCGGTACAGTTACCACGTATAAGATCATCCCTAACGGTAAGGTATTTAAAGGCAGCGGTCTGGGTGATATTAAATTCACGGAGTGTGGTAAGATTAAAAAGTCAGCCGCTAAGAAATTTGTATCCGCAGTGGCGGATCAAACCCGGTTGAATACTTCCTTCAGTCACCCGGGTAATCTCTACTACTTTATCAGGTATACAGAAAACGGTAAGGAACAAACCATCACCTGGGGTGATGCAGATCATCCTGTTCCGGCTGATGTAAAAAAACTGTATGAAGAAATTCAGGCCAGCGTCACGGTTATCCGGTACAAGCCTGTAAAGTAATCCTCTCGAAAACACCCTCTATTATGAAGAATAATTACCCGTTCGTATCAATTCTTTTTCTGTTGTGCATCATGGCCGGATCAGTACATGCACAACGATCTTTTGACGCCAAGAAAAAGAAGAATGTTCCGGTGAACACTTCATCCCTGCAAGCCCGCAAGATCAGCAGACCAGGAAATTTTACTCAGGGCAGGGGTGATCAATCCATGTATCAGCATAACCGGACCTTCACCGATGCGCGGAATAAACCGCACCGCATCCTGCATACGCGTGAGGATCATCCGGCATTCATTGAAACCTCGCGGAATAAAACCGCATCGGCCGTTTTTGTGCGGAAGGATTTTCGCAGCGGTTGCTACGAATACCTGAAAGAGCTTGAGCCTGTACTGGGCCTGGAGAATACACAAAGTGATTTTTCCATCCAGCGCCTGAAGCAGGATAAGAACAATGCAGCACACATCCGCATGCAGCAGCATTACAAAGGTATTCCGGTGCATGGTGCTGAAATTGTGGTTCACCTGAATTCCTTTGGCGAAGGTGAAGCGTTCAACGGAAAGTACATCACACCGGAAAAAGAAATTGATGTAGTCCCGTCTCTGTCGGGTGATCTGGCGATAAATAAAATGAAAGCAGACATTGCCAAAGGCACCCCCCTTCGTCCGCTTACCTTTCTGGAACGCAAACTTTTACAGCACGCAGAGCCGTTGTCAACACTCTGTATCTATGAAGACAAAGGACTGGTAAAATCCTACGTGCTGGCCTATCATATTATATACTCGCCTTCCATTCACAAACGCTGGGAATATTTTATTGATGCGCATACCGGTGCTGTACTAAATCATTTTAACACCGTGTGTTTTGTGGATGGCCCCAAGTCATCTACCGGTAACGACCTGAATGGTGTATCACGGTCATTTAACAGTTACCAGATCGGAGCCAACTTTTTTTTCCTTGATGCTACGCGCGCCATGTATCAGGCTGGTGCATCCACTCTGCCGGATGATCCCGTGGGAGGTATTCTTACGGTGGATATGAACAATACCTTTGGCGACAACGCGACTTTCGCACATGTATCGACTACGACAAACGTGTGGAACACGGCTAACCATGCCAAAGCGGTTTCTGCACATTTCAATGCCGGCAAAGCCTATGAATATTTCCTGAATAACCACAGCCGTAATTCCATCAATGGCCAGGGTGGTTCGATCATCTCTATTATTAATGTGTCTGATCCGGAAAATGGTTCAGCGCTGGATAATGCCTTCTGGAATGGCAAGGCGATGTTCTATGGAAATGGTGCTTCGGCATTCAAGCCGCTGGCAGGCGCCATGGATGTGGCGGGTCATGAGATGACACACGGTGTTGTGGAGAACACGGCCAACCTCGAGTACCAGGGTGAATCGGGTGCACTCAATGAATCGATGGCCGATATCTTCGGTGTGATGATGGATCCGGACGACTGGACTATCGGTGAAGAAGTAGTGAAAGCCGCAGCCTTTCCATCGGGAGCATTACGTTCGTTATTGGATCCACACAATGGCGGAACGAATCTGAACAGTCCGGGCTTCCAGCCGAAACACATGAATGAAAAATATAATGGCCAGGAAGATAACGGTGGCGTGCACATCAACAGCGGTATCCCCAATCATGCTTTTTACCTGTATGCCGTAGCGATTACCCGTGACAAGGCAGCCGATGTTTTTTATAAGGCGCTCGATGATTACCTGACCAAGTCGTCACAGTTCATTGACCTGCGGCTGGCGGTGATCAAAGCAGCCGGTGATTTATTTGGCACATCATCGAATGAAGTGACAAAGGCCGCTGAGGCATTTACGGCTGTCGGAATCGGAACCGGTCAGGGAGGTGACTATGAAGAAGAATTACCGTCTAATCCGGGTGGAGAATTTTTGCTGCTGATGAATACCGATGGCGCAGACCCTAACACGCTGTACCGGACACCGACCAATAATTTAAGCAGCATTGGGGCACTCACAACAACTGGTTTTAAAAGCAAACCCAGTGTTACGGACGATGGAAGTGTGGCTGTATTTGTAGCGGAAGATCAAACGATACACGCTATTATTACGCAGCCCGGAGAAGAGCCCGATGAATTTATGTTGCAGGATGATCCCATCTGGTCTAACGTGGCCGTCTCCAAAGGCGGTAATCGTATGGCAGCCGTTACTGAAGAATGGGACAATACGATTTATGTATATGATTTTGTGTCGGAAGAATGGGGTGAGTTCGAATTGTATAATCCTACCTATTCGGATGGAATCAATTCCGGTGGAACCGTTTATGCGGATGCACTCGAGTGGGATTATTCCGGAGAGTATCTCGTATACGATGCATTCAATTCACTGGCGAGTAACACCGGAGGAAGTATTGAGTACTGGGATGTTAACTTCATCCGGGTGTGGGATTTGAGCGCAAATGATTTTGGTGATGGCACGATCTCCAAACTGTTCGCCAGTTTGCCGGAAGGTGTCAGCATTGGTAATCCTACCATTGCCAAACTCAGCTCCTATATATTGGCCTTTGATTACTTTGATGAATTTAATGAAGAGTATGCCGTGCTGGGCAGTAATATTGAAACCGGTGAAACCGATATCATCTTTGTGAACAGCACACTCGGCTTCCCATCTTTCAACAAGAATGATACACGTGTGGCATTCACGCTTGGTACAGAGGGAGATGAGGAAACCGGGTTTGTGACACTCAACGCCAACAAGATTTCTTCTAATAGTGCAACAGCTACCGGTTTTTATACAGACAGCAAATGGCCGGTATATTTTGCAGCCGGTAGCCGGGATGTGGGTGGCGAAGTCACGGGTATTCTGCGTGAGCCGAAGGCCGTATCGCTCAGCTGTTATCCGAATCCATTTACAGATGAAGTTTCGATGGCGCTTACCAGTGAATTTGCCGTGAACGGAAAAATAGAAGTTACCAACGTAATGGGTCAGCGCCTGTATGGTTTTGAGACCGGTCAATCACGCGAAGCATTGTCTGTAAAATTCAATGACCTGCCTCCGGGGCAATACATCCTGCGGGTTCACAACGGTAAACGGGCAGGCGCTTGCCGGGCGCTGAAAGTAAATTAGTATAGTTGGTTTAGTATAAGGTAAGTTTGGTTAATGTCAACGGTTAAACGTTGCTATGCACGAAGTCCGCTGTGAGGCGGACTTTTTGTTTTAGGGGAGGATGATATAGGTGGGATATGTGCTATAGTACATATTCTTCATAATTGGAGGGTATTGTGCTATTGTATATATTCGGTAGTTGGGGGCAATGCCTTCGGACAAATGAGACAACTGATTATCATATTCATAATTTCATGTGGACTAGGTTCGTGTGACAAGACGCCAGACAATTTTGGCTACGAACAATCCATGACCTTTTTTAAACTTCATGCTGACAGT
>DASXWH010000276.1:0-30800 GCA_036503775.1 Ohtaekwangia sp. | reverse complement strand
TTACCGAGGCTTCATGGTGTTTTCTATAGTCAGATTTTATTGCTGATCGGCAGATTTATCTGCAGCCACGTTAACCACCGTTTCAATAGCTGGTTTTACAGTTGCTTCAGGAGTTGCGTGAGGTTTCTCTGAAATGTGAGGAGCGATGATCAAAGCTACAATCGAAGTCAGTTTGATGAGGATGTTCATTGAGGGACCAGACGTGTCTTTGAATGGATCACCTACGGTATCACCGGTTACAGACGCTTTGTGTGGTTCAGATTTCTTGTAATACACCTGGCCGTTGATCTCAACACCTTTCTCAAAAGATTTCTTGGCGTTATCCCAGGCACCACCAGCATTTGACTGGAACATACCCATCAATACACCGGATACAGTGACACCAGCCAACACACCACCTAATACTTCAGCACCAAATGTAAATCCAACTACTACGGGAACAACCAGGGCGATGGCACCCGGAGCGATCATTTCACGGATAGAAGCTTTCGTAGAGATCGCCACGCACTTTTCATATTCAGGCTTGGCTTTGTATTCCATGATGCCTGGAATTTCTTTGAATTGTCTACGTACTTCATTCACCATATCCATAGCAGCACGACCAACGGCAGCAATAGCGAGTGAAGAGAAGATAAATGGGATCATACCACCTACAAACAGACCAGCAAGTACCGGAGCTTTGTAGATGTCTATAGCGGTAATTCCAGACACACCTACGAACGCAGCAAACAAGGCCAGAGAAGTAAGGGCAGCAGAAGCGATAGCAAATCCTTTTCCGGTTGCTGCCGTGGTATTACCTACTGCATCCAGGTTATCCGTACGGTGACGAACTTCTTCCGGGAGTTGACTCATCTCAGCGATACCACCTGCGTTATCAGCAATCGGACCAAATGCATCGATCGCTAATTGCATAGCAGTAGTGGCCATCATACCGGCAGCTGCAATGGATACACCATACAGTCCGGCAAATTCATATGATGCAATGATACCACCCGCTAACACGAAGATGGGGGCTACCGTAGATTCCATACCTACTGAAAGTCCACCAATGATGTTGGTAGCATGACCTGTACCCGACTGCTTAATGATAGAAAGCACCGGACGTTTGCCCATGGCTGTATAATATTCTGTGATATAACTCATCAATGCACCTACAATCAATCCAATGATGATGGCTATAAATACATCAGTTGATGTAAACTGAACACCACGGTGTACGAGTGTTTCAGGTAATAAGTATTTAACGGCAAAGTAAGAAGCGATAGCGGTCATGATGATCGATGACCAGTTACCGATATTCAAAGCATTCTGTACGCTGTCGGTTTCATTTTTAATGCGAACGAACCATGTACCTACTATGGAGAAGATCAATCCTAATCCGGCAATCAGCATCGGTAGTAGAATAGGGGAAAGACCACCGAACTTATCGGCTGATGCATCAATCTCCTGACCCAATACCATAGTGGCAAGAATCGTTGCTACATAAGAACCGAATAGATCAGCACCCATACCCGCAACATCACCCACGTTATCGCCTACGTTATCCGCGATGGTTGCTGGATTTCGAACATCATCTTCAGGGATACCAGCTTCTACTTTTCCTACCAGGTCGGCTCCTACATCAGCAGCCTTTGTATAGATACCACCGCCAACACGCGCGAACAAGGCAATAGATTCGGCACCCAATGAAAAACCCGCCAATACTTCGATCGCTGTCTTCATTTCAACACCAGTTACGGCAGCGCCTTCCGGAACAAAGATTTGCATCAGCACGATGAATAAACTTCCAAGGCCGAGGATGGCCAGACCAGCCACACCGATACCCATTACGGAACCACCTGTAAAAGATACTTTAAGCGCTTTAGCAAGACTTGTGCGTGCGGCCTGAGTTGTACGAACGTTTGCCTTTGTTGCGATCTTCATTCCAACATAACCGGCAAATGCTGAAAGCACTGCGCCAAACAGGAATGACAATGCAATAACCGGTGACGAGTCGTCAACCAGAGTACCGGACCATGCTAACAGAATTGCTGCAATAACTGCAAAGTAGGAAAGGATCTTCCATTCAGCACGCAGGAAAGCCATTGCGCCCTTGGCAATGTATCCGGCTAATTCCTGCATTTTTGCGTCACCCGCATCTTGTTTGGAAACCCACGATGATTTAATGGCCATCACGATCAGGCCCACAACTCCCAGCACTGGGATAAGTAATAGAGTACTATTCATTTTCTATGATTTAGGAATCTGGTTACACTTAAAAACCACCCCATTATGATCAGGATGGTTTTTTAAAGAACCGCAAAGATAGAAATAGGACGGAAACCCGCAAAGGCTTTGTTAAATACTGGAAAATCAAACATTTAGGTGTTGGAGCTTAGGACTCGGGGCTTCGTATTAGATTCCGAACATCTGCTTGAGAGCAAGCCAGAGGTTTTTCTTTTTGACATCGTCAAGGGCAGGGAGTGCATCACCAACTACGAGGGACATACCCTCCAGGGTGAAGTGTTCATAGGATTTAAAGGGTGATTCCAGTGTGGCACCCAGGGCAATCACTTTAGAAGGACTAAGTGGTTTGAGCGATTCAACCGTGAATGTTTTGCGATGCACAATCTGAATGGCAGCCATGCTCAGTTTCAGGGCACCGACCATTTTGGTCAGGGTAGTCTGATCCGCGCCCGACAACTCCTGCCACGGTTGTGAAATGACGAACACAACCCTGGAAGGTATCTGATACAGATCTTCGTTGTATAAACTTTCCAGTGTCGATGCCTGACTCATGGTTTAAACTTCCTTGATGTCAAAGATAGACTTCAGCTCTTTAGCTTCCGAAGGCTTCATTCTTCCTGCGAGGATAAGACGAAGCTGCCGTCTGCGCAAGGCTCCGTCAAATAATTGTTTTTCTTCCTCGGTCTCGGTTTCGATCTCCGGAACATCCGTGGGTTTGCCGTCTTTATCCAGCGCAACAAAGGTAAAGTAGGCAGCATTGCTTTCAAACTTGTGTGCCGATGGAACATCTTCGGCATCCACATCAATGCGTACTTCCATGGATGAACTGAACGCGCGCGTAACTTTTGCCCGAAGCGTAACCACATTACCGAGACGGATTGGATGTTTGAAAGAAATGTTATCCACCGAAGCCGTGACCACAATGCGATTGGAATGTTTTTGCGCTGCGATCGCAGAGACAATATCCATCCAGTGCATGAGTCTTCCACCCATCAGGTTGTTGAGTGTGTTGGTATCGTTAGGCAGTACAAGCTCCGTCATGCTGACAAAAGACTCGCGGGGAAATTTTTTCTTTCGGGACATTCTTGAATACGTTAGTCGGTTTGAGTGCACTCGTTTGCAAAGCGCTAATAACCGTTAGTTCGTGCAAAAATCATAAAATTTCTATTGCAAACCAGTATTGTGTTTCATTATTTCGAATTCCTGATCATGAACGCAAAACGAAATATCATTTCATCTGCAAGCTCTTTCACAGTAGCTGCTATCGTTTCTTCATGCATTACCATTACCACTACCACTACTACCATTACGGGGTGACCCGTCTTCATTTTATACCCCGGCTATTATTGGATTATGTCCACCTCCAGGAGATGAGACTGTCAATCCCAGAATTAATCAATCAGTTTCAAACACCTGAAATAGAAAAATTTCATGAAGATTTTAAAGTTCGGTGGCTCATCGGTAGCCACCCCTGCCCGAATACAGTCCGTAATTGAAATTGTCAAACCGTACCTCAGCGGAGAAGTGGCTGTAGTGTTCTCTGCCTTTGGTGGAGTAACCGACCAACTCATTCAGATCAGTAAACTTGCGTTGGAAAGCAATCTAGAATACAAAACGCGCTTAGCCGAAGTAGAAAAACGGCACCTTGATGCGGTTCGTGAACTGATCGCGGTTCAAAAACAAAGTGGCATCCTGGCACAAGTCAAGTTCATGATGAATGAACTGGAAGATGTATTGCATGGTGTATACCTCGTCAAGGAACGCACGCCTCGGACCTTGGATTATACCATGAGCTTTGGTGAAAGATTATCGGCTTACATCATCTCGGAAGCATTCAAAGACCGCGGCCTGGCTGCCGAGTTTCTGGATGCACGCAAAGTGATTCGCACCGATTCCAATTTCGGATATGCGAAAGTAGATTTTGAAGTCACCAACAAACAGATCATTGACTACTTCAAACATCATGGTGATCTTCAGATCATCACCGGGTTTGTTGCAACATCTGAAACCGGAGAGACGACTACATTAGGTAGAAGTGGTTCAGATTATACCGCAGCGATTTTTGCGGGAGCGCTTCATGCCTCCGATCTGGAGATATGGACTGACGTTGATGGTATGATGACGGCCGATCCGCGTCTGGTGAAGAAAGCGTTCACTGTTCCACAGATGAGTTATGAGGAGGCGATGGAGCTTTCACACTTTGGTGCGAAAGTAATCTTTCCGGCTACCATGCAACCTGCGATGGTGAACCACATTCCCATATGGATCAAAAATACATTCAATCCCACGTTTGAAGGGACTGTAATTCATGCTGAATCGAAAAATGGAAAGATGATCAAAGGGATCTCGTCCATGAATGGGACCAGCTTGCTGAGTGTACAGGGTAGTGGATTGTTAGGTGTAGTGGGAGCGTCAATGCGGCTGTTCGGAACACTGGCACGTGAAAAGATAAACGTGATCCTGATCAGTCAGGCATCGTCTGAACACTCCATCTGTTTTGCAGTTGAAAATCAATTTGCCAAACAAGCGAAGAGTGCCATTGAAAAAGAATTTCAGTTTGAGATCCGCAGTGAAGAAATTGATGAGGTAGGGGTAGAGTCTGATCTCGCAATCGTGGCTGTGGTTGGTGATGGTATGAAACACAGTCCTGGAACCTCCGGCCGTATGTTCAGCGCACTCGGTAAGAACGGTGTGAACGTGATGGCGATTGCCCAGGGTTCTTCCGAAAGGAATATATCCGCTGTTGTTCGTCAATCCGATAGCGCGAAGGCCTTGAATGCATTACATGAAGCGTTCTTCCTTTCTGATCGTAAACTGTTGAATGTATTTCTGGTAGGAACCGGCTTGATCGGGAATTCACTGATCAACATGATCCAGGAACAGTTTGATAAACTGGCCAAGGAAAACCTGTTGGAGATAAATGTTGTGGCCGTTGCGAACAGTAAGAAGATGTCGTTCAGGGAAGAGGGTCTCTTGCTGAAGAGTTGCATTGAAGATATGAAGCAAAGTGGTGAAGCCATGTCGATGTATGGCTTTGTGGATCACATGATCAAGCTGAATCTGCCGAACAGCATCTTTGTCGATTGTACTTCCAGTGAAGAAGTCACTTCGTTCTATGAAGCAATCCTCACGGCTAACATTTCGATCGTTACTCCGAATAAGAAAGCGAATTCAGGTCCGATGGAGAAATACTCCGATCTGAAAAAGACCGCCTTCAAACGTGGTGTTAAGTTCCTGTACGAGACTAACGTAGGTGCAGGACTTCCGGTAATCAATACCCTGAATGATCTTTTGCTCAGCGGAGATAAAGTGATCAGCATTGAAGGTGTATTGAGTGGTACCTTGAATTTTATTTTCAGTTCATTCCATGGTGACAAGAAATTCAGCGAGATTGTAAAAGAAGCGAAAGCCAAAGGCTATACAGAACCCGATCCACGTGATGACTTGAGTGGAATGGACGTAGCGCGTAAAATACTTATCCTTTCACGAGAGACCGGCATACCCTTCGAACTCAGCGATGTTGAAGTAGAGAACTTGGTGCCGAAAGATTGTCAGGGTGATACTTCCGTAGATCAGTTCTTCACGGATCTCGCTAAGCACGATGCCGCTTTTGAAAAGTTGCGTGCTGAGGCAGCTGCGAAGAAAGAAAAGCTTCGTTACATGGCGGTGTTGAATGAAGGCAAAGTAAAAGTGGGATTGGGATCGGTAAATGATCAACATCCATTCTATTCACTTTCCGGAAGTGACAACATTATTCTGCTGACCACCGAAAGATACCACGATCGTCCGATGGTAATTCGTGGACCCGGAGCGGGAGCTGCAGTTACCGCGGCAGGTGTGTTTGCGGATGTGATCCGCATAGGGCATTATGCCAAGTAGTAAACCGATAAAGAACAAGAATAAATGAAATCCATAAAAGCATCCGCACCGGCTACTGTAGCCAACGTATCCTGCGGGTTTGATATTTTCGGTTTTGCAGTGGAAGCACCGGCAGATGAAGTCATCGTTACACTGAGCGATAAGCCTGGTGTTCGTGTTACGAAGATTGAAGGTGATGATGGTCGTCTGCCCCGTGATGAACGAAATACATCCAGTGCCGCGGTCATTGAATTTTTGAAAGCGATCAAAAGCAATCAGGGTGCAGAGATTGAATTGTATAAACATCTTCCGTTGGGAAGTGGTATGGGTTCGAGTGCTGCAAGTTCGGTTGCTGCATTGGTAGCGATCAATCATTTGCATGGCAATCCATTGACACGTGAACAGCTTTTGCCATTCGCGATGGAATCGGAACGTATTGCCTGTGGTTCTGCGCATGCCGATAATGTTGCGCCTTCGCTGCTCGGAGGTTTTGTTTTAATCCGGGGATATGATCCGTTGGATGTTACCAGCATTCCAACACCGGGTAATTTGTTTTGCACACTTGTACATCCGCATCTTGAATTGAAGACAGAAGATTCCAGACGTGTGTTGAAACCGAGCATACCCATGAAAGACGCTATCGAGCAGTGGGGTAACATTGCCGGTATGGTGGTTGGATTGATGAAGCCTGATTATGGGTTGATCAAGCGATCCTTGAAAGATGTTGTAGCAGAGCCGATACGTTCTGTTCTCATTCCCGGTTTTGACCGGATGAAAGAAGAAGCCTTGAAAGCGGGTGCACTGGGAAGCGGTATTTCCGGATCAGGTCCTACCATCTTTGCACTTTCTACAGACCTGGCTACGGCTGAAAAAGTAGGCGAAGTGATTCAGCAGCAGTTCACGGAACTGAAATTGAAAAGCGATGTATTCGTTTCGAAGATTAATCAGCAAGGCGCAAGCATTGTGAAGTAGTAATCCCCTAAGAAAGCATTCGATGAAATTCTATAGCACCAACAATAAGAATCTGAAAGTTGATCTGAAGGAAGCCGTTACTCAAGGACTGGCTCCCGACAATGGATTGTATATGCCGGAACGAATTTCGGTGTTGCCGAAGAGCTTCTTTGAAAAGCTTCCATTACTCACGTTTCAGGAGATGTCGTTTGAGGTGGCTAAGAATATTATCGGTGAAGATGTTCCGGATGCTGAGCTGAGAAGGATTGTTGAACACACCATTCAGTTCGATGCACCGGTGGTGAAGATTGAAGATGATGTGTATGCCTTGGAATTGTTCCATGGACCTACGTTAGCCTTCAAGGATTTCGGTGCCCGATTCATGTCGCAGTTGCTGGGATACTTTGCCAAGCAGCAGGAACAGGAGATCGTTATTCTGGTGGCAACATCCGGTGATACCGGTAGCGCTGTAGCCAATGGATTTTTAGGCGTGAAAGGAACCCGGGTAGTAGTACTTTATCCATCCGGTAAAGTAAGCGATATTCAGGAAAAGCAATTCACTACGTTGGGCCAGAACGTAACTGCGCTGGAAGTGGATGGCACGTTTGATGATTGTCAGAAACTGGTGAAGCAGGCTTTCCTGGATGAACAACTGAAGAAGAAGTTTTTTCTTACTTCGGCTAACTCGATCAACATCGCGCGACTGATTCCACAGTCATTCTATTATTTCCATGCGTGGGGTCAGGTAAGCAAATTAAACAAACCGGTTGTGTTCTCTGTACCCAGCGGAAACTTTGGAAATCTTACCGGTGGATTGCTAGCGAAGCGAATGGGTTTACCGATCCATGCGTTTGTCGCCACGACCAACGCGAATGATGTAGTGCCTGAATACCTGCACACCAAAATTTTCAATCCGCGGCCGTCAAAGCAAACAATAAGTAACGCCATGGATGTTGGGAACCCAAGCAATTTCGTTCGTTTGCTGGATCTCTATAACAACGACTTTGATACTGTGTCAGCAGATATAACCGGTTACGCATTCACCGATGAAGAAACCAAATCAGCGATGCGTCATGTGTTGGCTTCAACAGATTATGTGATGGATCCGCACGGTGCCGTGGGTTACCTGGGATTAAAGAAATACTTGCTGGAGAAAGACATTGATGCTACCGGTATTTTCCTCGAGACAGCTCACCCTGCCAAGTTCAAGGAAGTAGTGGATGTAACCTTAAACCAGTCTATTGACATACCTGTTCCATTACAGAAGTTCATGGCGAAAGCCAAGAAGAGCGTTCCGATGAAAAAGGAATTCGAAGATTTTAAATCTTATCTGAAGGGAAATCTGTAGGCGCTTCCTGAGTTGCGACCGCGCGGTTCTTAAAGACGAAATGTTTCCGGGTGAAGAAGTTCCAGATTACGGTTACGGCTATCGCGATAGCTTTGGCAATTTTGTCATCAACCGTAACAAATTCTACGAGAGCCCACAGCACAATCTGATTCACCAGTAATGCACCCATCAGGCAAATGGCAAAGAGAGTTGCCATCTGAACTTTGTTTTCATTGTTGGAATTGAAAACGTATCGCTTGCTGAGTATATAGGTAACGATGTTTGTCAGGGCAAAAGCCAGAATATTGGCGATCAGATAATCCACCACCGTTTTGAAAACAAAATAGAGGGAATATTCAAGTACGGCTGAAATGCCACCCACCACAACGAACCTTGCGAATTCTGCCTTGAGCAAGCGATTAAGATTCTCCATCGGATATTTGATCATATACAGAAGGGCAAAGAAACAACTTTAATTTCAATTATAAGCTATGCCAGGTGGGTTAGGCAAGCTTCAATCGATTTAGAAGGGGCTTTTGGGGAATGTTTTCCATTATTTTCATTTCTGATAAACATTTTGATAAAGTAAAAATAAAGGGGTGGGAAGGCGCCCCTTTATTTTTCATGAGCAGTACGCGATAAACGGTATCCTTCTTCAGCCCGTTGCTTGGCTCTTCCGATGTAGAATTGTCTGTCCGTTGGAGCCCACGTGTCAAGCCCATCAACATACCGGTTGAACATACAGAACGCTGCAGCAATCAACACCGTGTCATGAATTTCGATATCTGTTGCTCCCAGGCTTTTTGCTTTTTCAACCTGTTCAGTCGTTACATGTTTTCCACCTTTCTGAACACTCGTGGCAATACGCAACAGTGCTTTCATTTTATCTGAAAGCCGGGTGGATGAATAGTCTGTCGTTATCTGATCGATGTAATTCATATCACACTGAAGATAATGTTGCGCCAATCCACCATGCGCGTTCTGACAGAAGAAACAATCATTCAGGGAAGAAACATAGGTGGCGATCAATTCACGTTCACCACGGCTAAGCGAATTCTCTCCCCGCATGAGTACTTCACACAGTTCGCTAAGTGGTGACGCCACATCCGGTCGGAGAGACAATGGGCCGATGATTCCGGGTAATCCTTCCGGGATAGAGATATGCGGCATGATTTCTTTATTTGTAAAGATCGAAATTGATGTAGCCTTCAGCGGCACGTCTCGGTCCACGTTCTATATATATGTTTCTGTCTTGCGGAGCCCATGTTCCCAAGCCATCAACATATCGGTTGTACATACAGAAAGCCGCTGCGATCAAAACCGTATCATGAATTTCATGATCGGTAGCGCCCAGTGATTTTGCTTTTTCAATCTGTTCCGTAGTAACATGTTTGCCGCCTTTCTGAACACTCGCAGCAATACTCAGCAACGATTTTAATTTGTCTGATAGGTCAGTGGATTGATAATCTGCTTTTACTTTATCGATGTAATTGATGTCACACGCCAGGTAATGCTGCGCAATTCCTCCGTGTGCATTCTGGCAGAAGAAGCAATCGTTGAGATAGGATACATAGGTGGCGATCAACTCACGCTCACCTCGCGTCAGAGTATTATCATCACGGAGCAATACTTCGACTAATGCGTTCAAGGGTTTGGCTGTCTCCGGACGAAAAGCCATCGGCCCGCGGATGCCGGGTAAGCCTTCAGGTAAAGTAATGTGTGCCATAGTTTAAAGTGTTGGTAAACAAAGTTGGTCTGGAAGGATCCAGTTTATCTTTTTTATCTGAAGGGATTGCAGGGTATTGTCTCCTTCTTTTATTTTAATGAACTGGTTGGCTTGAATGTTTTTGAAGACCTGCACAGTGTTGCTACCATGCCAGCTGATTTCAAGCTCATTAATCTTCGTGGCCTTACCCAGACCAATCTCCCTTCGAAGAGGGGAGGCTCCAAAACTTCCGCCTGAATTTACATCGCGATAGATAGTCCGTGATACGCCATCCTCCGTACATTTTATTTTCAGTCGTGTACCAATAGCAGCCCGATTTGCTTTTGTTCCTTCAAGCTGAATGCAGATCCAGTTGTTTGAGCCTTGCCCAGGATTCAGGAATAGTGCGTTCTGATAGGCATCACCTGAATAGGCTCCTCCGAGTTCAATATAAATATCCTGATCTCCGTCATTATCCAGATCGGCCAGCGAAACACCATGACCTTTTTGAAGGTGACCTACACGGGCTGCCGATGTCACGTCAGCAAATTTTTCTCCTTTCAGATTCAGGTAGAGCTTATTTGGGATCAGTGACTTAAAACTGGGATTCCCTGTGCCCAGGTACATATCCAGAAATCCATCATTATTGATATCTCCGAAATTAGATCCCATCGCAAAGGTGATCTTATCTAGTCCGGCAGCTTTGGATGTTTCCGTAAATGTACCATCCTGATTATTGCTAAAGAGATACATCTTTTCTGTATTCAATGTTTCAATACCCAGTTTTTCAGCACCGGCATAAAAGGCCAGGGTTTTATCGATGGTAAAATTACAGGTATAGATATCCATCCATCCATCGTTGTTGAAGTCCCAGAACCAGGTAGGAAAAGTCACACCATTATATTTCCGGATCAGTGCGACTTCAGACACATCCTCAAAGACCACCCGATCGGGTTGGGTGGTAACGTTTCGCAGGAGTCTGTTATTACCATCCATGGTTGAAAGGAAGAGGTCTTTCCGGCCATCATTATCATAGTCACCTGACGTGACACCTTTCACAAAATTCCGGTAGTCACATTTGGCGGCAGCTCCGATCTCTTCAAAAGTTTCATTACCCAGATTGATAAATAACTGACAGGGATGAGGGTTTATCATGGATGTTGTTTCATTTCCAACAAAAAGATCGAGCCATCCATCGTTATTGAAATCATTCCAGGTTGCTGTTTGAGTGGGATGGAGTGACAACAGATTAGCTTTAATGGTTATGTCCGTGAATGTTCCGTCTCCGTTATTTCGAAGCAACGAATTTGGTTCTAATCCAAACTCACCTTTCCAGGCACCACGCAATATGAGTATATCCATATTACCATCATTGTTATAATCTCCTTGCGCCACATTCAACCCGCCTGTTATTCCGCGCAATCCAGCCTGATCAGTAAGTTCGGTAAAAGAACCGTCTGCATTGTTTTTATAGTAACGGACGTTCTCCTCAAGGCCCCAGCAGGAAATAAAAATATCGAGGTAACCATCGTTGTCAAGGTCTTCCACAAGACTTCCGCCAGCCATATTATTCGGATTCAGATTCAGGCCAGCAGCAATGTCTGTGAAGGGATTTACTTTCACGGTTGTATCACCCTCCATACCGGGTAACAAAAATGCTTTTGGAACTTTCTCCGGATATTCACCCAGCGTCATGTAGGCCAGGTTAAGAAGCCACCGGGATTCGTAGTCATTGATGTTACGCTCTAGTAGTTTTTCATAAATACGGATCGCCATTCTGGATCCAAGGGTATCGCGGTGAACACCAAGGCCACGAACCGGCATTACACACGATTCGGCAGCATGATTTGAAATACAATTGCTTCGCTCTCCAACACGCAGGTAGGCGATAGCCAGATCCTTTAAAATATTTTCAGTCTGGTATATAACCGGATTGCGTGCGAGTTCCTCATAAATTTTTATAGCCTTATCCTCTTCACCGAGTTCCATCAGGATATTGGCTTTAAGGTATTTGCAATAGGCAATCTGGTCAGCGGAAGAATGTTCCAGCCTGAGCAGGGAATCCATATACAGAAGCTTGGCCTGAGGCACATAGGCGTTTCCAGCCATGGCGTATTTGTGTTCAACTTCCTTTAACAGAAGAAGCATCTCCTGATGGCAGGAGGGCTTAGTAGTGCATTGAAAAAGTATTATTGAAATTATACTGATACATATTCTGTAATTCATGATTTTTTTAGTGAGATGTTTTTTGAGGTACAACATAACCTAACGTTGCCATTCGCTTTCCCATTTCTTCATAGGCTTTTGGATCGGTAGGAGTAAGACTAGCTAATCCGTCAACATACCGGTTGAACATGCAGAACGCTGCAGCAATAAGAACGGTATCGTGAATATCACGGTCGGTTGCTCCATGTTTACGGGCTTCGGCAATGTCTTCAGGTGTTACGGCTTTTCCGTTTTGCTGAACACGTCCGGCAATTTTTAAGAGAGATTTCATTTTATCGCTTAAGGAAGTATCCTTATTGTGAATCACACAATCGACAACTTCTTTTTGTTCGCCATAAAGTTCCCGTGCCGCTGCAGCATGACTGCTCATGCAGAACATACAATTGTTCAGTGATGATACGTGCGTTGCAATCAGTTCACGCTCAGCAGAAGTCAACGGAGATTCGGCACGAAGTAAGACTTGTGCGAGATCATATAACGGTTTTCCGGTTTCGGGTCTGAACATCACCAGACTCCGGATTCCTGGAACACCTTCGGGTACGTTTATATGCGCCATAGTTTTCAGGATTCAGAATGAGGATTGATTTCTGTTTTTGTAAAGAAGATTGCCACCAGCCCAATGAGAAACACCAATGAGAAAATGAAAATAGCGTTTCCATATCCACCCAATGTTGTTACCAATGCGCCAACAAAGAACACAGCTGCTGCTGTGAAGAGTCTTCCGAGGTTAAAACATATTCCGGTAGCTGTTGCGCGGATGCGGGTAGGGAAGAGTCCGGGAATGTATACGGATAAAAGCCCCTGGCTCATTCCGAAGAACAATGCGAGCAAGGCGATCTCTCCATAGATGATGGACGAGAATGATGTGTTCACTTTGAAAAGAAGAAATGATAAAATGAGGCAGGCTGTGAAACATATGATCATGGACTTTCGGATTCCCAGTGCATTGGCAACCCATCCGGATATAAATCCTCCTGTGAGTCCACCGGCACCTAAGAGCATCATACTTAAGCCCCGTTCTTTTTGTGCATCGGCATTGGCCAGCAAGCTTTGTATCCATGTAGGAACCCAGGAGAAGATGGCCCAAAGCCCGATGAGCATGGATCCGAAAATGAGTGAGCCCCACATGATCTTATCCAGGTTTCCACCCAGTGTAATTTTTTCGTGCGTTGATATTACGGTTCGGTTTTTCCATTTTTCAGATTCCTGAAGCAGCCCTACAGAAAGAATCGCTAACACTACCGGAAGTATACCCACCCAGAAGCCCTGTCTCCAGTCAGCAACGATGTAGTTGACCAACCCTGCGGAAAAAATTCCGATGGGGAATCCGATAGAAAGAATCCCGACTACGATTGAGCGTAAACGCTCCGGAAAGATTTCCGAAAGGTATGTGGCTGAGATCACCAATACACCGCCCACACCAAATCCATCCAGCATACGGAATGCAACAACGGCTTCCCATGTATTCAGAAATGCAATCAAAATCGTGAAGACACCGAAGAAACCGATGGCCAGTACAAGTGCTTTAGCCCGTCCGATCTGATCGCTGATGAATCCCCAGGTAAATCCCCCGATGGTCCAGCCTACAATGTATAAGGCGTTGATGTAGGCACTCACATCATTGATGCGTTGTGGGGTGACATCGCCTAACAAATCGTGGACAACGGTTGGAAGGTACACCGACATAATTGTTGATACGGTACCTCCGAGCATGTTGCTCAACACGCATATGCCAAACGCAACCCAGCAGCGGGCACTGATCTTGTCAGTGCCTGCCGTGGTAATATTGGTGGCCGTATTCATTAGCGTAAGAATTGATCAAACGTAACGGACACATAGTACACCGCACCAATGGACGGTGAACCATAGGCCTGATACACTTGCTTGTTAAAAATGTTATTGCCGCCCAGTTTAATGATGGATTTTATGGAAGGTACTTTGTAGCTCAGCGCAGCATCAACAACGGAATAAGCATGGATCGTACCTGGTCTCATCTTGTTGAAAGTACCATACCAGTCAAAAGTATCCTGCCAGCGCCAGGCAACATTGAATCCGAGTGACTTTGTTACCGAACTGTTACCGAACGTTACCGTAGTTCTGTACTTCGGAGTGTTGAATCGTGGGATCTCGTTGGGATCTGCATCGCGCAGGTTAAAGTCGGCCCAGGTTCCGTTCGCACCTAATGTAAAATTTTTAGGGAGCATGTAGGTCAGGCCCAGTGTTGCACCCTGAGAGGTAACGCGATCTTCAGCATTGGTGTACAATTGATAAAGCTGACTGGTATTTTCACTGAACAGGTCTACAGCAGCTTCCGGATTTACCGTTCCATCCGGCAGCAGTACTGGATGTTCCGGTTGAATCACTACCTGATTGAGGATAAAGTCATTGTAGCTGCTGAAATAATAGTTTACGTCAACGAAGAGCTTATCGGCCAGCAATCCCTTATATCCGATTTCAAAGGTCTGAACACGTTCAGGTTTAATGTAGGGTACATCTGATTTCACCAGGTTATCCTTTGCAAGCATAAGCGCTTCCATTTGAGATGAACCATTTTGCATAGCCTGTTCCAGTGCGCCAAAGAAAGGTCCCAGCGAGGCTGTAGTGAATGAGTTTTCATATACATTCATTCCCTTGCTGTTGTCTGGCACGCCTCCTAAAATGGTGATAACACCGGCATTCAGCTTGATATACTGATCGCCTGGTGTGGGGTTCCGGAAACCACTTTGGAATGAAGTTCTGAAGTGATGGTTTTTTGATGCGGAGTAAACTGCAGATGCCCGCGGTGTGAATCTGCCTTCGAAGTTTTGATTTTTATCATACCGGATAGAAGCCGTTAATTTCAGTTTGTCCGTCAGGAGTTTTTTAGAACCTTGTACAAATGCGCCCCACTCCTTGATAGTAACCTTATTGTTAAGATCGTCATACAATGTTCCGTTGGTGAACATGTCATACATTCTGAAATTTCCGCCTACCAGAACGTCTACCGGTTCAAATTTCCCGGTAAAGTCATATTGGCCTTCTGCGTGATACAATTTGCTTTGACTAATGATACCGGCACCACCCATTCCCTGCAGGGCAATCAGTCTTTCTTTTTCACGGTTGAAGTCAGCTGAGCCGGGCAGGTATCGTCCTTCATCTGCGAATTCTCTGGCTTCTTCGTGGCTACCTGCCGCAACATTGTCGATGAATCCTTTGAAGGCCTGTTCATAGCGCCAGTACCAGGTAGTATCTGCCCGGTCTTCACTTACTATTTCTCCGTTAAGAGGATCACGAACCCATGTTTTGTTGATAAGCTGGCCTAACCCTTTACCGTTATACGAATCTTTTGAGTCTTCTATGCTGGCATACGCGCGGAGAAAATAATTACTACCCTTCAGTTCTATACGGTGCTGCTGGAAATTGAAGTTATTAAGCTGAAAGCGATTGCTACCGGTATAGGCTGCGCGTCCCTGATTATAGTTGTATTGATACAACAGTTCCACGTTGTCTGTAAAGCGATAGTGTAGTGCTCCGTTTAACTTTGTGCTGTAAACATCATAGTCCAGCAGGAAACGTTCTTCATAACCTGTCCGGGATACAAAACCCACACCATCAATTTCAGTGGCAGAGTCATCACCATAGATGTTCAGGGCGTCTCTGGCAGGATTATCATCGCCTCTGTTTTCAGCAGGTTCGCTTACGTCTTCATAATTGGTGGCATACCAGTCAAGGCCGCTGAAGTAAGAAGCATTGATCTTAAAAGCAAAACGATCAAAAGCTTTTGCATATCGGATGGAGTAGTCATACATGCCTGTAGGATCTGCATACTTCTCGTTGATATGATTCACACCTACGCGTACCTGACCGCTTAGCCCTTGATACATGTAAGGATCTTTTGTGCGCATCATCAATACACCATTGAAGGCGACAGGACCATATAATGCAGAGGCTGATCCAGGAATCAACTCCGCACTTTCCATATCCAGATCAGAGGAACCAAAGAGATTTCCTACCGCGAAGTTCAATCCCGGTGTGGCGTTATCGACACCATCCACGAGTTGAAGGAAACGGGCGTTGCCGGTGTCATTAAATCCGCGTGTGTTGATTTGCTTATAGGTAAGACCGCTGGTAACCATTTCTACCCCTTTGAGATTTTGTAATCCTTCATAGAAATTGACAGAAGGAGTTTCACGAATCGCTTTTACATCCAGCTTCTCAATACTTACCGGAGATTCCAGAATGCTTTCTTCTACCCGTGAGGCAGAGAATACAACTTCATTCATTACCTCCTGTGTAGCTGAGAGACTGATGGATAATTCCTGTTCAGCATGGGTCACATCAATTTCCTGTTTCTGATAACCAACAAATGATACCGTCAGTTTGAGGGGTAAAGCGGATGTAGTAGCCAGACTGAATTTTCCTTCGCTGTTGGTCACCGTTCCGGCAAGCTTTCCTTTCACGGTGACATTGGCTCCGGCAATAGGTTTTTTTGTTTCGCTGTCGGTGATGGTTCCTGAAATAGTTACACCCTGAGCCCAAAGTGTAGCGGTAAGTGAAAACAGAACAAGTATAGTAGATAGAATTCTTTTCATGGTTAGTGTTTTTTTAAGTGATCATAGCCTTGTGGAAGGCGGTTGTATCCGTTAGCGACAAGCCGGTTGGCGAGACCCTGATAAAAGGAAGGGTCTGTAGGTGCTACTGTTGAAAGACCGTCAACATAGCGGTTATACAAGCAGAAGAGCGCAGCAATCAAAACGGTGTCGTGTATTTCAATGTCTGTAGCGCCCGCATTTTTAGCGCGTTCAATAGATTGAGCAGTTACTTCTTTACCGCTGCGCTGAACCTGTTTGGCAATGGTAAGCAAGGCCTTCATCTTTTCGCTGACCGGTGCAGATTCAATATCCTGCTTGATGGCCTCAGTGGTTTTGCATTCGCCTAACAGAAGATCTGCCGCAGCCGTGTGTGCCGTGGAGCAGAAGCTGCATTGGTTGTTATGCGAAACAATGGTAGCAATGAGCTCACGTTCCCCTTCAGAAAGGGTGGATGGCCCGCGCAACAAAACCTGCGTGAGTTCCCGGATGGGAAGAGCAGTGTCTTTACGGTATTCGAGCAGCCCGGTAATGCCAGGCAGATGCTCTTCTACAGGTATGTAGGGCATAGTTGGTTTGGTTAATAAATAGAATGCACAGTCAGGTTGAATGCGTTGACCTTGCATCGACTAAAGTTTATGGAAAGGGAAACAGCAGGAGTGCTGTGATGGAATTATGCTTCTGGTGGAGGGGAAACGAGGGAAGCTTTGAAGTCCGTCAGGAAAATGTTTTGATAGGGAATAAGGCTAAAGTCTAGTGTGCTGCATGGCAGGGTATAGGCATTACGTGCTGCAGAGGGTTCATAATCTTTGGAAAAGCTATTCAGTAGTTTCAGCGCTGCCGATTTAGAAGAGGAGGGTATGTCATTTGTAACCTTGACATACTCTGTCAGGAGGTTCGATAATTTCTTTTCGACTTTGTCGCGGTAGCAGACAATCAATAGGGTATCATTCTCAATTTTCTGTTTTACCAGTTTATAATATTCACCCAGGTGTTCAAACGAACCATCTACGCGCTGGTAATCGGTATTGGTCTGATAGGGAATAGCGAGTGGAAGTTTCAGCGTGACCGTTTCTTCGTTTTTATATTGGTCGTTGTCCAGCCGTTTTAATAAAGTGTCGTGGGAATGAGAACGGATTGCCTGATATAACGCATAATAACCAACTGTATTGAACAGAAAAACAGCAAGCAGGATGAGTGCTACGAGTCGTCTCATTGATTAGGGTAGGACATAAGTAGCAAAAAAAATCAGAAGTTCAAACTTCTTACTTCCAACCTTGTGCTCCCAGCAGTGGAACGAAGGCAAAATTGTCGAACTCTTCCTGGATGAGTTTTCCGTTTTTCTTCCGGATCCGAAGCATGACCTGCTTCTCTTTGTCGCCTACCGGGATGACAAGGATTCCGCCTTCATTCAATTGCTCTGTTAAGGAAGCAGGCACAACAGGTGCCCCGGCTGTTACAATGATTTTATCATAAGGTGCTTTAGCCGGAAGTCCTTTTGATCCATCACCGTAAAAGAAATGTGGTTTATATCCAAGCTGAGGGAGGAAATGTTTGGTGCGTTCAAAAAGCACTTTATTGTATTCAATGGTGTACACCTTTGCGCCCACTTCCAACAACACACATGCCTGGTATCCGGAGCCGGTGCCGATCTCCAGAACTTTATCTCCAGGTTTGATTTCCAGTTTCTCGGTTTGAAAGGCTACGGTATAGGGTTGAGAGATCGTCTGGCCTTCACCAATTGGAAATGCTTTGTCCTGATACGCATGTTCGAGCAATGCATTTTCAAAGAAAACATGGCGCGGAACCTTGCCGATGGCGGCCAGAACGCGCTCATCTTTTATACCTTTTTCGGCCAGTTTTTTAACCAGTTTGTTGCGCAATCCACGTTGCCTGTAATTGTCTTCGAGCATTGAATTTCGGGTCTTAAAAATACGCTTGTGGATTACTTGTGGATTGAATGTTGACAAGATGCAATATCATGTTTATCAATTACTTACGTTTAAAAAATCAATTCATCCGTTTGAAAAAACCGGCCTAAAAACGTCAATTTCGAAGCCTTATAAAGTTTCCAAAATTCCTTAGGAAAATTGGACCCGATGCCCGTACTTTAAAGTCCTCTCCACACAGTGTAAGCTTATTTGCCATAGCGTTCACAGTGTCCTGTTCCCCGGTTTCGGGGCGGCAGGTGAGAAGTGTAAATTAAGGCCAGTTATTCCAACGAATTGCTGGCCTTTCACTTTTTAACAGCAAACCGTTCTGCCACTTTCAACTCCTTACTACCCGCTGTGTAACTGTAAAAACCTGTTCCGGATTTGACACCCTTGTGGCCGGCCTGTACCATATTTACCAGTAATGGACAGGGATAATATTTAGGGTTACCAAAACCCTGGTATAAAACATTCAGAATGGACAGGCAAACGTCAAGGCCGATGAAATCTGCCAGTTGCAGCGGTCCCATAGGATGCGCCATGCCCAGCTTCATTACGGTGTCAATTTCTTCTACACCAGCCACACCTTCATGCAACGAATAGATCGCTTCATTGATCATGGGCATCAAAATACGGTTTGCAACAAAGCCGGGATAATCATTTACCGCTACCGGGATTTTGTCCAGCTTGCGTGACAGATCAATGATCGTCCGAGTTACATCATCGGTTGTATTGTACCCACGGATCACTTCCACCAGCTTCATTACCGGAACGGGGTTCATGAAATGCATGCCGATAACCTTCTCCGGTCTTTTCGTTGCGGCTGCAATTTTTGTGATCGATATGGACGAAGTATTCGTAGCCAGAATAGTTTCCGGCCGGGTAGCAGCATCAAGGTCCTGGAAGATTTTAAGCTTCAGACTTTCATTCTCGGTGGCGGCTTCCACTACAAGATCAACATTTGCTACGCCCGCTTTCAGGTCTGTAACCGGAGAAATGTTTTTAAAAGCACTGGTTTTTATATCTGCCGTGATAATTCCTTTCTCGACTTGGCGGTTAAGATTTTTCTCAATAGTACTTAAGGCCCTTTTAAGCGCATCTTCAGAAATGTCAATCAGGGTAACATGATAACCAAACTGTGCAAAGGTATGAGCAATGCCATTGCCCATGGTACCGGAGCCAATCACAGCAATATTCTTCATGTGCTATTGATGTTTAATAATGGCAAAGATAGAATTTCAATGACGGTTGAAAAATTATTGAGCTTAATATGAATGGCTTTTAAAATTCTTTCTTGATGTGAAAGAAGAAACCACTGTCGCCTTCAGCATTGAATGAATATTCGAGACGAATAACAACATCATACGATCCTACAATATCAATTCCTCCACCAGTACCATACAAAAGTTTATCTGTTAATCGTGATCCCATCGCGTAACCGGGATAGTTGCTTACATAACCGATATCGCCATAGGTTTTCAGGTAAATGGCAAAGGGAATATGTCTGAATTGCGGAATGGGCATATCCTGCCAATGGTAGGTCCTGGCGAATATCCGTTTCTTAAACGTCACTTTGTTTAACAGATAAGCCGGTCCTTCTATTACATAGATTTCATATCCTCTCACAAATTGTTTCTGATAACCAAGTGCTCCATAGTTATGGTAGGGCACATCATCTGGCACACTGGCATATCCGATCAGGTTATTGGACAGGTAAAAGCCCTTCTTTAGGTCAAGGAATCCGGCATAGGTGAAACTGGCAGAGAATTTATTTAAGTCAACCGTTTTTGAAAATCCATCCTTCGTGACAAAGCCAGTGAAGTAATAACCACGCAGCGGATAACCCACATAGTCACGGTGATCCGATACAAACTGATAGGTGAGGGAAGGGTACTTTTGCTGCAGTTCACTCCGTTGAAGATAATCCGGTTTGAGAAAAGCAATTGTATCAGCTATTCGTGTATCTGTATACTCGGCACGGAAAGCGTGCGATTCGTAAAATGAAGGACGATAGGTGTATGTAAGGCTAACATTCCGCACGGTTTGAAGAATGTTGTCATCTTCCAGGTAATCCAGTTTGTGATCCAGCGTCTGATAAGCCAGGTTTTTAGTTTCCTGAAACCGGAACGCAACAATAAGTCCATGTCGTTGCCTTCTGTCAATGTAGGGGAAACGATACATGATGTCGAACCTACGGGTGTAACCGAACTGTGCATGGAGCCTCAGCGTTTCGTTCCGACCACGCATATTGAACTGGTCGAGTCGTAATCCATAGTTTACCCGGTTGAGATCATGATTGTAGGTTTGCCACCATTCGTTGAAGTTCCGGTCTGACAATTCAAAAACCGGTGAGGGGAAGGTATACCATCGCTCATTGAGATCGATCAATAAGTCTATTTTACTGCTATCCAGTTCCAGCGTCCGGATATCAACGGTGTTGAACAGGCGCGTGTTTATCAGTTTCTTTTTATCCAGATCCAGAACTCCCGGGAGGTCAAGCGTGTAAATGATGTCGCCTGTTTTAAGCGTCAGTTCACGAAGGATGATGTGATCACGGGTGATCTTGTTCCCGATGATGAATATGCGGTTGATCTCTACAAATCTTCCGGTACTGTCGACAGGCACGCGATGTCGCGGTCGTTTAATAGAGTCTGCCAGGACCGTAAAGGAAGAATGATCTTCATGACTTTTGTCCGGAGAACTGAATAAACTTAAGAAACTTAATAAGACTGCAAGCATGCTGTAACGCTAAGACACTCACTAATCAAAACAAGTTTAACGTTACTTTGCCTAAAATCAGAAATTTTTAAGTGTCCTTTTGGCGATAAGACAAGATCAGAATTAATATTCCGGCAATAAACAGTGGAATGCTAAGTATCTGCCCCATATTAAGAGGTAAACCGGATTCAAAGTCGGCCTGATTTTCCTTCAGGAATTCAAACACAAACCGAAGCCCAAAGCACCAGATCAGGAATATCCCAAGCAACCTGCCGGCAGGAAGTTTCTCTTTATACTTCAACCAGATCAGCAGTAACAGAACAAACAGGATGATGCAGGCGATGGCTTCGTACAACTGAGCAGGGTGCCGAGCAACACCATACGTTTTTACCTTGGCTACGAACCCACCACCTTCGGGTTTAGCGGTCGCAAAATCCATTCGCAGGTGGTGTGAGTCATCAAAGAATTCCACCAATCGGTTAAGTAACAGTGGTCTCACCTGACGATTCAGGTAAAAATCGATCTGTTCTTCGGTAGCTCCTGGCTTGAAGAAGAAATAGATCAGCAACGGCACGCGTCCGTCTTCCTTGCGTTCCAGTGAATCGTTCTTGATGTATACAATATCTTCCAGGATTCCATCCTTATCGGTACGTTCGTCTGAGGCTAATTCTGTCAGTCTTCCGGTAAACACTACACCCCAGGGTTTTTCGGTTGGCTTACCAATGATCTCCGCGTTGAAATAATTTCCAAGGCGTATCAAAGCCCCGGTGAGGGCTACCAGAATCACAATACGGTCAACAACCTGCAAATAGTTTTGTCCTGGTTTCTTTTTCCGGCTATATAACCAAAGCGCGAAAAGTATTCCGATAGCAGCACCATGGCTCGCTAATCCCTGGAGGCCCGTAAATCTGAATGGACTGAATTCAAAGGGCAGGAGTATAGCGAACGGATCTTCCCAGATGATTTCCCGTTGATAAAAGAGAACGTGTCCTAACCGTGCGCCAAGTATGGTGGCAATGACCATGTATATGGTTAATGTATCAACATCCTTTTCCGGTTTACCTTCTCTGCGATAGATATAATACAGGATTTGCTGGCTGATCAGAAATCCTAACGCAAAGAATAAACCATACCAGCGCAGGGAGAATGAACCCATGCTGAAAATCTCCGGACTTCCGTTCCAGATCACATAACTTAGAATACCCATAGGGGGCAAATATAATTGTCCCAAACCATTAGTCAATAGTCAGAAAAAATTAACCGGCATTGGATTTCGAACGGATGTTACAGGGTATCAAGCTGGTTTAGCTCTTCTGCAAATCCGGAAGAAAGTATAGGGAATCGGCACCAGGTTCTGGGGTCAACGTTCAGATCGTCCAGGTGAAAAGAAGGGGCGAGGCGTTCGCGTTTCCATTGATTAGTGGCCCAGAGCCTGAAGAATTTTCGGATATATCCTTTTAGTGTTTCTGCAGGATGATCCTGTTTCATCAGCTGAAAAACTTCGGCAGGTGATCTTCTTTCCAGGATCGCATGCCGTTCGATGGTGTTTAAAACCGTATAGGGCATCAGGTCTTTTTCGTCTGTCTGATGGCGGTCTAACGGACGCAATTCTGCGGTAGGTTGAAGATTGTTTACTGATGACAGTCCGGTGTAGCCAAGTTCTTTTTCAGCCCACCTTAACCATTGAAGAATAAATACTTTGCTTAATCCGGCAATAGGTGCGAGACTGCCACTGGTGTCGCCATCCATAGTAGCATATCCTACATCACCTTCACTCCGGTTTGAGGTAGTTAATAACACAGCACGTTTGATGTTCGCGAGCATCCATATGATAGGAGACCTAGTACGGGCCTGAATGTTTTGTAACGTTATATCGTCACCATCCCAGGTGAGTTTGCGGCCAATCGCTTTTTCAATAGATGTTGTATAGGAAGTTACCTGTTCATCAATTTTCCACTGATGAAAAACAGCGCCTATCGAAGACGCTAATGTGCTGGCGGCATTCAGCGTAGCATCAGATGAATTTATAGTTCCCTGATAGGCGCAGGTAAGCAAAGCCGACACAGCTTCTTTAACAGTAGATACCTTTTGAATACCTGCTTCGTGGCAGAATTTTTCCCACCCGAGTTCTGCAGCGCCCCGTTTTACCATTTCAGCAACAAATACGGCACATGAAGATGAATCAGCACCACCGCTGAGGGAAAGCACAAAACCTTTGGATTTACTTTTCCGGTGATAGTCAAACAACGCCAGCGCAACAGCCTGTGTTAATTCTTCATTAACGTTTTTCGTATCGGCAGAAGGTATAACCTGGCTGTTGGTAATTGTTTTAAAATCAACATCACAGGAGAGGATGTTATAATTCTTAAATGATAACCGCTTGTTTACAGCCAATAGTTTACCCTGTTGAGCGATGATGATATCACCATCATAGATCATTCTGCCGGCTTCATTACCCAACAGGTTAACGAACACATAGGTACAATTGAATTCAACAGATCCCTGAAGTACTACTTCCTGTTCGCGAAGCTGACTTTTACGCATGGCAAAATGGCTTGCGCTCGGATTGAGAATAAGGTTGACCTCGCGTTCTTTCAATCGGAAGCCGGGCCTGTTTATTCGCTGCCATCCATCTTCGCAGATCTCAAATCCAACGCGGATACCGTCAATTTCATAGATAAGGTCGCCAACCTGAATCGTCTCACCCTTTCGGATGATCTCCGTGACACGACCTGGTTTCCAGGGCATAAACCAGCGGGGTTCATAGTGAACTCCATCACGCGCCAGGTTTTGTTTGAGGGTAATACCAAGTATTTTTTGATTCCGGATCACACAGGCACCATTGTATGTGATACCATCAATACGTACAGGCAGGCCTACCGATACCGTTATGTCAATGCAATGATTTCTAATATTAAGGAGTTCTTCCCAGGCGTGTTCTGGCAGCCAGTCGCTGAGAAACATATCTTCACAACCATAGCCGGTAACACAAAGCTCAGGCAGGCAAAGTATTTTGATGTGTTGCCTGCGGCCTTCTTCAATAGCTGACAAAATATTTCTGGAATTATTTTCCCAGTGAAGCGGGATTTGGTTTACGGTTGCTCCGCCTATCTTCATGCGTGGTAATATGAGGAATACGTATTAAACATCGACAGGAACAGATACGTTTCAGAATACAAGGTCAAAGTGATGATTTGTATTAACTATCCAGAAGGTTCAACATCTCACACGTTTTCTGCGCAGCATCCTGTTCAGCTTTCTTCTTACTGTTGCCATACCCGGTGCCCTTGGGTTCATCATCCACGATCACCTGAGCCGTAAACTCTTTGTGATTACGTCCTTTGGTAACGTGAAGTATTTCAAACCGTACTTCTTTTCCCTCGCGTTGAGACCATTCAATGATCTTACTTTTGAAATTGGAATTGGAATTCACGATCTCATCCAGGTCATAATTCGGATTGATCAGTTTGTCGACCACAAATTTTTTGGTGCGCAGATATCCCTTATCGAGGTAAATGGCTCCCACAATAGCTTCCAGCGTGTTCCCCAAGATGACTTGCTGAAGGTGGGCGTTCTTCTGATCATATTGAACAATGTTTCCGATGCCGATCTTCCGGGCCAGCAGATTTAAAGTTTCCCGGTTCACGATCCGCGAGCGGATCTCCGTGAGAAACCCTTCTGATTTAAATGGGAATTTTTTAAAGAGGTAGTCGGCCACAGCGGCCCCCAGAATAGCATCGCCTAAATACTCCAGCCGTTCATTGGATTCTTTAAATCCATGTCCATTTTCTTTGGCTATGGAACTATGAACCGTGGCCAGCCGATAAAGCTCCAGATTAGAAGGTGTAAAGCCGGCAATATTCTGAATTGCCCTGACTAACTTCTCATCATTTTTGGTTTTCCCTTTGGGTAGCTTTAAAATTTTCCAGACCAAAATGCTTTCAATTCATGTTGTACAGAATGCTAAGGTAATAAGAATCTTCTTTATGAGAATCTCAGGTACCTCGTAGCATGAAGCAGATTAAAGCAGGAACAACAGACACGAAAGAATTATACCTTCCTGAAGATCACAGAAAAGTTATGGCCACCAAAGCCGAACGTGTTGCTCAATGCAATGTTAACCTTGCGCTCTTGTGCTTTGTTGAAGGTCATGTTCAGTTTGGGATCCAGATCCGGGTCATCAGTAAAGTGATTGATCGTTGGTGGCACAATGGATTCATTGATTGCCAGCAGACATGCAATACTTTCAATAGCTCCTGCAGCACCTAACAGGTGACCTGTCATGGATTTGGTAGAACTGATGTTCATCTTGTAGGCATGATCCCCGAAAACTTTCTGAATAGCTCTGATCTCACCAATATCACCTAACGGAGTTGATGTTCCGTGTGTGTTGACATAGTCGATCTGATCGGCAGTGATGCCCGCATCTTCCAGGGCGTTATACATCACCTGGATAATTCCGGCACCTTCCGGATGGGGAGCTGTAATGTGATAGGCATCGGCAGACATGCCACCGCCAATCACTTCAGCATAGATTTTGGCTCCGCGTTTTTTAGCGTGCTCGTATTCCTCCAGGATCAGCGCTCCCGCACCTTCACCTAATACAAATCCATCACGGTCTTTATCGTAGGGGCGTGACGCAGTCTGTGGTGAATCATTGCGTTCCGACAAGGCTTTGAGGGCATTGAAACCACCAACACCGGCTTCACATACAGCGGCTTCAGAACCACCCGATACAATGATATCAGCCTTACCCAATCGCAGGTAAGTAAAGGCATCATATAAGGCATTGGTTGAAGAAGCACAGGCCGAAACGGTTACATAGTTCGGTCCGCGGAAACCATACTTAATGGAGATGTGACCTGCACTCAGGTCGGGAATCATTTTAGGAATGAAGAAGGGATTGAAGCGGGGTGTTCCATCACCACGCGTATAACTTTTTACTTCTTCCTGGAAGGTAAGTAACCCCCCGATACCTGATCCCCAAATAACACCAACACGGTTGGGATTTAGTTCAGACAACGGGAGGTTTGAATCTTTTATAGCCTCATCAACCACCACCATCGCATACTGTGAAAAGGGGTCCATTTTGCGGGCCTCTTTCCGGTCCATGAAATTGCCGATGTCAAAGTTTTTTACTTCACAGGCAAACTTGGTTTTGAACAGCGTGGCATCAAAGCGTGTTATTGGCCCTGCACCACTGGTACCTTTCTTCAATCCTTCCCAGTACTCTGGAAAAGTATTGCCGATTGGCGTGAGTGCACCAAGTCCTGTAACGACTACTCGCTTTAATTGCATGATCTATGGGGTGTATTTGTAAATGGGCTGCAGTCAATTATTTCTTAACGTTTTGTTCCAGGTAAGAAATGGCCTGGCCAACCGTTGATATATTTTCAGCCTGGTCGTCTGGAATAGAAATATTGAATTCCTTTTCGAACTCCATGATAAGTTCTACGGTGTCAAGAGAGTCAGCACCAAGATCGTTGGTGAAGCTCGCTTCTGGAGTAACTTCAGATTCTTCAACACCAAGTTTCTCGATGATGATCTGCTTTACTTTTTGTGCAATTTCAGACATGTTTTTAAGGTTTATGATTTAAAAATCAGTGCAAAGAAAGAGATTTAAGGCAATATTGTCAAACTTTTTTGATCTACCCTGACCGGTAACAAAGACCCCATTTAAGTCTTAAAATGAAGAAAAGCAAACTTATAATAGACTATGAATTCGACTTCAATCTCATGGGATTGTTGGCCACAGTGAAGGGGTACAAGCTGGCATGGGAGATCAACCAAGCGCTTCATATTCAGCTCATAAAACAGCCTGATTTAGTTGTTGGCTTTAAAAATGAAGCCGAACGTTCCTTTTCTTTTTATGCCTTTGAGACACAATTCAATCGTTTGAAACTCTTCAAAAACAAGCCCTCGGAAACCGACCCGGGAAAGTATTTTTTAATTCCTGAATTTCCTCACTTCGATTTTATAATTTTGGCAGCTATGAAAGATTTGTACGCACCTCAACAGTTGCTGGATTTGATCAAGTCTGTACCCTCCGTTCAATTAGCCTCCTACATTCCTATGGAAGGCCTTAAATCAAAATCAAATTTCATCTTCTAGTTCTCGTGCTGCTCACTGCTTATCATAGTAATCACCTTTTAGAACTACCTTAAACCCTATGTTAGAAAAAGTATCGTACAACAAAACGAAAATTGTTGCCACTGTAGGCCCTGCTTCAAACTCTAAAGAGATGCTCCGCGCGCTGATCAAAGAAGGCGTGGATGTTTTCAGGCTTAATTTTTCACATGGCAAACATGAAGATCATTTGAAGGTCATCACGTTTGTTCGAGAACTGAATAAAGAAATGGGCACTACGGTGTCTCTCCTTCAGGATTTACAAGGTCCCAAAATACGCATCGATGAAATGGCGCCCGGAGTTATTATCGAGCGGGGACAGGAACTTATTATCACTACCCGAGACCTGATCGGTAACAATGAAATCGCCAGCACATCCTACAAGAATCTACCCAAAGATGTTAAGGTAGGTGACATGATCCTGGTGGATGATGGTAAGATTGAACTTAAAGTAAAGGAGGTACGTGAAGCCGATGTAGTAACAGAGGTTGTATATGGTGGCCCGCTGAAATCACGTAAGGGCATTAACCTGCCATTCAGTAAAGTAACAGCGCCTTCACTTACCGAGAAAGACCTTGGGGATCTGGAGTTCGGAATTAAAAATAATGTAGACTGGATCGCGCTCTCCTTTGTTCGCAAGGCATCTGATATTCACTCCATGCGCGAGATCATGGATTCAAAAAAATCACAGGCTCGTATCGTAGCGAAGATTGAGAAACCGGAAGCCCTCAGCAACATCGATGATATCATTGCGGCTACTGATGCCGTTATGGTTGCCCGTGGTGACCTGGGTGTTGAGATCTGGCTTGAAGAAGTACCGATGGTACAGAAGATGCTGGTTGAAAAATGTAACAAAGCCGGTAAGCCGGTAATTGTAGCTACGCAGATGATGGAGAGTATGATAGAGAATCCCCGTCCAACACGTGCTGAAACCAATGACGTGGCCAATGCCGTAATGGACGGTGCGGATGCTGTAATGCTTTCTGCTGAAACTGCAGCCGGTAAATATCCGATTGAAGTAATCCGAAGCATGGTGCGTACTGTTGCCTCGGTTGAAAAAAGCCCGAACATTTATTATCGCTTCCGCGATGTAAATCCCAAGTCTGCTACGTACCTGCATGATAATTTCGTATTGGCAGCTTGTAAACTGGCGAAGGATGTTGGTGCCAAAGCTATTGTCGGAATGACGCAATCCGGATACACTGCATTTCAGTCGTCAGCCTACAGACCCAATGCCAATATTTTTGTTTTCACGGCTAACAATGCACTCCTTACCAAAATGAACCTGGTGTGGGGAACACAAGCCTACTTCTACGATAAGATCAACTCAACCGATGAAACCATCGCAGACGTTGAAACCATCCTGAAGAAAGAAGGCCATGTAAATACCGGTGATGTTATTGTCATTCTGGCGAGCATGCCGATCCAGGAAAAATCCCGCACGAATACCATTAAGGTAAATGTAGTGAAGTAGTAATCTGTTATCCGTTAATCGTTATCCGTGAATGGAGTTTTACGATTAACGGATAACGATTAACCAGGGATTTATAACGATCAAAGCCGCGGCTCTACAAGGATCACTTCTTCCTTCTCTACCACAACAGCTCCTGCCGGATCTCCTTTTCTTTTACGGACAAATTTTTTAGGGGTAACACTCACGGAGCATAAGGTCTCTGTCTTTCGTTTGGAGTTATAAGCCGCCAGTTGTGCAGCACGCTCAATCACGTCTTTTGGAAAATTCTTGCCCGATTGGTATTTGATCAATACATGCGATCCCGGCACATCCTTTACATGTAACCACAGGTCTTCTTTGTAACTGTACTTCAGGGTGAGCTCATCATTGGCCTGTGCACTTTTTCCTACCCAGATTTTAAAACCGTTGTGTTCAAATTCATGATAGGGACGTGTGATAACCTGCTTTTCTTGTTCACGTTTTGAATTGCTTTTTTCGGTAAGAGACCGAAGTGCTTTCAGGTCGCTGGACAGGTTTTCGATCTGTGCCAGCTCAGTTCTCAATTGGTTAAGCTCCTGTTCTTTTTCCGCTATGTTCTGCTGAAGCTGTTCGATTTCAATGTGTTGTTTCTTGGCCTTGCGATAATATACTTCTGCATTTTTCTGGGGCGATAATTCTTTCTTTAGTTTGATCTCTACGGTGTGGTTTTCACGATAGAAATCCGGAAGTGTGATTTGATCCAGCCCGCTTTTAATAGCATGCATGTTAGCCATGATCAGATCAGCCCAGGTTTTGTAATTATTATCTGCGGTTAGCTCTTCAAGCTTTGACTGATTTTTGGCCACGTAATTCTCTCCACCCTGAATGGCCTTTTGAAGTTTGGACAAGGCTGTTCTTTTCTCCGTCAGGAATGTCTCTTCCCGAATGAAACGATTGAAAAATTCGTTTACTGCCTGTACAGGATCCTGAAAAGTTGATTGAATATTTCCAATCGGGAGAAGTGATAAATGCAATGTTGATTTATAGTCGGTTATAAAATATTCAGGTTGTTCGAGCATAGCCCGGACATGCTGAATGGCCAACCATTTATCTTCCGCAGAGACTGAATCAAACTGATGTTCCTTCAGGTAGGCCCACACGAGTTTACCCAAGGTGAAGAATGGTTTGTCAGGATTCTTTTGATGCTGAATGAAATTATCGAATGTCCAGGTCACCTGTCGGTTAAGAGAATCGATATTGATTTCCTGATCGGCCGGCAGGCTGTTTTTAAAGATCGCAGTAACTTCCTCTTTTTCGAAGAGAATGATATTGGACCGATTGCCATGCAGTTTAAAAAGCAACAGGATATCTTCCTTAAAATGTATGGCGAAGCTTCGTTCGTTATCAAATTGTTGGATGCTGTCAACACGTTGACCAATAAGCGCGGGAAAAAGGTCGATATTATTTTTGCGGCCACGCTGAAAATCAGACGGAAAAGAAACACAGGAGAACGTTGGGGCCAGGGAAGTGCGGATGAAGAACGGACTGCCCGTAGTTTCAAAACGAATGATCAACTCATCCTTGCTTTGACTGAAGCACTCGGATATGACCGTGCCTTTGAGCGTTCGTTCAAGCGTTGTACTTAACTGACGGAGAAAATAGAAGTTGTTGTGCACGGAAATAGTATTCGTATCGCAAAATACTATTTAAAGTCTTAGCCCAGGACGGTGAG
>DASXWH010000275.1:0-20625 GCA_036503775.1 Ohtaekwangia sp. | reverse complement strand
CGGGGCATAGCTGAAGATCCGCCACCCAACAGTCACTTTCATTTTACATTTATCCTTTCCATGAAGTCGTGGGATGAATCTACCCTAGACAGCTGGACTAACGGAAAAGTGATTACCTACGCAAAACTCAATGCAGGAACTCCCAAAGAAACCCTTTCGGAGCATCTTAAAAAATTTGTCTCAGTTCAGATCCAGGCCGAGCTGGAAAAAATCAGGCAGGTAGACATCACTCAATTTAACAGCCAGGGTAACCGTCTCGGATTTTTTATTCAGCCACTGCTTTCCATTCATTTGCATTCGGATCTGTCAGACGAGATTGAAGCCAATGGAAACATCCAATACCTCTATTTGTTTGGAGCCATTGCCATATTCATTACCCTGCTTGCCTGTATAAACTTCATGAATCTATCCACCGCTCGTTCAGCTACACGTGCGAAGGAAGTTGGAGTACGTAAAACCGTAGGTGCGCAATCAACGCGCTTGATGGGCCAGTTCCTGCTGGAGTCCTATTTCTATATTGCTTTAGCTGTGTTGCTCGCACTCTTTATTGTCAGTGTTGCACTTGGCCCCTTTAATTACTTTACCGGTAAGCACCTGAGCCTTTCCGTTTTGTTTGAACCTGCATTTTTATCGGTAATGGTAGTACTCACTCTCGTTGTTGGACTGATGGCAGGAAGTTATCCGGCATTTTACCTCACCATGTTCAGCCCGATTGATGTAATGAAAGGACGTATTCGTTCCCGTCTCCGGAGTTATGGAATACGCAACGTTCTTGTGGTGTTCCAGTTTCTCATCTCGGCCGGGTTGATCATCGCGACACTTGTTGTATACCTGCAGCTAAGACATGTGCAGAATATCAACCTTGGTTTCGATAAGCGAAATATCATCAACCTCCTGCACACACGAAATCTGGGCGAGAATGGAAAAGCATTTAAAGAAGAATTGTTAAAGAACCCGGCTATCATAGCTGCAAGTTACAGTAACCGGCTTCCACCGAATATCGACTGGAATGACGTATTCAGTACAACTGATCCGAATAAAGATTATATACTCGCAGTCTATGAAATGGATTACGATCACTTGCGCACCATGCAGTATAAAATGGTGACGGGTCGTTTCTTTTCTCCCGATTTTCCGGCTGATTCTACGGCTATTATTTTAAATCAGGCTGCTGCCGATAAACTTGGATTTACCCGAATGGAGCAACAAAAACTTCGTACCCTCTATGGCGAACGTGAAGTGATCGGCATCATTCAGGATTTTAATTTTCAGTCGCTGCGTGATCCGATTCAACCCATGGCGGTAACCCTCGGGGTTCAACCGAATTGGGAAATGGCCGTTCGCATTCAGAATAATGATCAGGAAGCAACGCTTGAATTTATCCGTGCACTGTGGAAGAAATATTCCCCGAATGCTCCGTTTGAGTATACTTTTCTGGATGAAAATTTTGAAAATAAACACAGCACGGAAAAACGCATCGGCATGTTATTTCTCGGGTTTACCGTTTTAGCAATTGTGATTGCCTGCCTGGGACTTTTCGGACTGGCTACATTCACGGCTGAACAGCGTATTAAGGAAATAGGTATTCGTAAGGTACTTGGAGCCACAGAAGGCAGTATTGTAAACTTACTTAACCGCGATTTTCTCAGGCTGGTTCTCATTGCCAACCTTATTGCCTGGCCCATTACCTGGTGGCTGATGCATGTGTGGCTGGGAAGGTTTGCCTACCACATCACCATGCCGTGGTGGACTTTTATAGTGGCCGGTGTGGCTACGTTTAGCATTGCTTTTTTAGCCGTGAGCTTCCGGGCATATAAAGCTGCAGGAGGTAATCCTGTTAATTCTCTACGGGACGAATAATGCGCTGATATTTTTTTAACTGCGCGTGGGGGTAACCTGGTGCAGGGTTGTCTTACACCTGAACAACCTCAAAAACAGTATGAAAAGGTATATTTTATCAGCAGCTTTCCTGGTAGGTGCATGGGCAGCTTCAGCACAGGAAATAACAAAGGAGCTCCGGTCTTTTAACAAGATCGTGGTGTCACCCAAGGTGAATCTTATTCTGGAAAAAGGTGATCATGAAAGTATTCGCCTGATCTATTCAGGTGTTACGGAAAGTAAAATCAATATTGAAGTGAATGGAAAGACACTTTGCGTTTACCTCGATGATGCCCGGGTAACAGAACACACCATACGGGTGAATGAGAACAGGCGCGAAGGGATTTATAAAAATGTTGAAGTTACAGCGTATGTAACCTATCGCGATCTGAAAGCACTGGAGATCCGGGGTAATCAGGAATTAACCTGCAATGGTCCGTTGGATGCAAAGAAATTTAAACTGAAGGCCTACGGTGAAAACGAGATCAACCTGGCTTCAGTGCAGACCGGATACTTTAAAACCAGTCTCTATGGTGAGAATGACCTGAAGGTAAAAGGCGGTAAAGCTGATTATCAGAAGTACAGGCTATTCGGTGAAAACAAAATTGATACTCAGGCACTGAAAAGCTTTGCTACGATCACCAATATTTATGGTGAGAGCAAAATCAAACTAAACACACAGGATGAATTGAAAGTCAATTCGTTTGGGGAATCTCATGTCTATTATGCAGGTAATGCAGATATCAACAGAGGTTTGATTTTTGGAAATGCCAGGATCGAGAAGCTTCAATGAATGTTAATCGTTACCCGTTTATCCATGAATGTGATACTGAACAAAATGGATAAACGGATAACGATTAATGTTTAACAAGTCCCAGTTTTTCAACAGCAAACTTTTCAATAGCAGCGTTGACACCCTCCAGGTCTTTTGAAGACATGGCTGCACCGATAACATGAGCACCGGCTTCCGGAAATGCAACGGCCTGTTTCATATCAGTGGACGTCCCTAGTTGGTCATGCATCCAAAGGATCTTCTCTACACTTACTTCGGAGTCCTGCTCTTCATCATTCTTATAATAATATAAGTTAAGTACAGGTTGTTTGACACGCTGGAAAGTTTCGTTGGTCATCGTAGTTTCCAGTAATTGTTCCAGCTCTGTCAGGGATTCAATCCGGCTTTTCTTATTCCAGTATTTGGCATGTTCTTCTGAGGCATTGGTCACACGGTATTTTCCACCCAATACGGCACGGGCAATGTATAATCCCCATGGATCATTCAACAGGAAAGCAGCAGGATCGCGTAGTCCGGCATTGGGAGATAAATTGATCATCGCATACACATCTTCGGGATAATCAGCAGCCAGTTTCAAGGCCACGGTACTGCCGGTAGAGGTACCGATCAAAATTACTTTATGACCCAGTTGTTTTCCGATGGCGAGTGCTTCCTTAGCGCTTTCCCAGAAACGATCAGCTGTAAACAACAATAATGTTTCGGTTGTATCGATGCCATGATCGGCTAATCGTGAAAGATAAAGATTGGCACCAAAGGTTTTGGCAAATCTCCGATGAGTAGGATCACCCTCCATTTTACTGGCCGTGTAACCGTGGAGGTATACCACAGCATATTCTGTTTTTTGTTTTGCGCTGTCGTACCATACGATCTCAGCTTCATTGCCAGGTTTAACCTGATGTTTTTTTTCATTGGCATTCACATAGTTTTCCAGGGCTACAGGATCACCTGGAACAACAGGCATTGCTGGATTGAATACAGGCACATCAGGTTCTGGGCCAAGGAAATAAATACCAATCAGTAACAAAACAGGAAAAGTAATTTTCACAAGGCGCCTGGAGGTCATAGTTGTCTGGTTTAAAGCCTGCAAATCACAAAAAAATCAAACAGGCCTGGATTAAAAATAAGTATAAGTTTTATGGAATGTATGGGTTCATGACATCTTAATCCACGTAATCAAATTTTAATTGCATGAGAACCTGGAAAGTGTCACTCGCCATATTGATGGCAGGTGCTGTCATGTCACTGGCCTTTTCTTTCCGAAAGGAAGTCAGGCCAAAGAAAAATTATGCTCCGTTTGTCCCTCCGAAGGGATGTGTGTTCCGTACATTGATGGGAGAGGAATCAGCAGATTCAAGCTTTCGTTTTAAAACTCCGGATAAGGTAGTGGTTTCAATGGATCGTGGGTTGGCCTGGATCGCGAAAGCACAAAATGCAAAAGGTGGCTGGGGAGCCGGAAGTCATTACCATCAGCAGGAAATGGATCCGCATGCTGTACCGGCCGATCCGGCCACAACTTCCATGGTGGCGATGGCAATACTGCGAAGCGGGAATACCCTGACCCAGGGAACATATGCGCTTCAACTCCGCAAGGCGTTATACTATTTGCTGGAAACCGTTGAGACGTCATCTCCCAACAGCAGTACAATTACCACCGAAACCAATACGCAGATTCAGACGAAGCTGGGTGTTAATATTGATGTGATCCTTACAGCTCAGTTCCTTTCGAATATCATCGACTATGTACAGCACGATGCAGCGTTGAAATCACGCATCAAAAGATCATTGGATACTTGTGTTCAGAAGATCCAGCAGAATCAGCAGGAGGATGGCAGTACCAGTGGTGCCGGCTGGGCAGGTGTATTGCAATCATCTCTGGCCAATAATGCACTGGAAACCGCTCAGTCAAAGGGAGCAGCGGTGGATGACGGGGCACTCGAAAAATCACGTACCTATCAGAAAAGTAATTACGATGCCCGTACCGGTGAAGCCAAGACAGATATGGGAGCGGGTATTGTGTTGTACTCCGTAACCGGTTCTGCACGGGCAAGTGCCAAGGAAGCACGAAAGGTAAAGGAAGAAATGGAAGCGGCTAAAAAAGAGAGAAGGCTTCCACAGAGTGCGCCTGCTTCCGCTGAAAATCTGCAGAAGATTGGATATGATCGTGATAAGGCATTGAAATATTCAACGGCCTATGAAGTATACGAGTCGGCTAAAGTTCAGGCACAACGCGAAGATGTCATGGATGGATTTGGCAGCAATGGGGGCGAAGAATTTCTGAGTTACCTGCAAACGGGAGAAAGCATGATCATTAATAAGGACAATACCTGGCAGAAATGGTATGATAACATTTCAGGTCGAATGATCAACATTCAGAACAATGATGGTAGCTGGAATGGTCATCATTGCATTACCAGTCCGGTGTTTTGTACAGCTACCTGTTTGTTGATTCTTTCGGTTAACAATGATGTAGATAAGCTTGTTGAGTTAGGAAAATAGAATAGCGGTGGTAAGCGGTTCGAAGTCGCGCTGGCCCGTTGTGGCAGCGCGACTTTCTTATTAGTTTTAGGTAAACCCTTCCTCACCTATGAAATTCCGGATCATGATATTTGCCTGTGTGCTGCTGATCAGTTGTAATCAGGCACAGAAATCACAGGATGCAAGTGCCGATTCAACAGCGTTAGATTCCTCTTCCACGGTTGATTACGGATTGGATATTGCAGACGAAGAAGAATACCTTGATCTGGATGAAGATCCGCTGGATGCTGAAGATGACTCTATAACTAACGCAATCACAGACGCCATCAATGCGCTTTCAGAAAAAGTTAAGGAAGGTGATTATTACACCATCAGTTCCGGTTATAGTGGCTATGAAAGCGGATCGGAATCTACCTGGTATTTTGATTCACAATTAAATATGGTGTATTGCACGGGGCGTTGGGATATGGAAGGTAATTCAGGTTCTTATACATATTACTTTGAAGACAATGACTTACTGGCTTATTCAGCTGAAGACCAGGGCCAGGAGAGCACAGAAACTACACTGCTTCATTCCGCATTCAAGCCTTTATGTGGCCTTGTCAGAACGAGCACTGAAACCGGTGAGGACATCCGTTATCTGGATGAATCAGCCTATTCCAGTAATAACGCTTCTGCCAAGGAAGACTTCAGACACGTGTTGGATCTTATCCGGAGTAATCAGGAGAGCGCTGACTTCACCGGACCAGAAGTATCCATTCATATTGCCAATGTTGACAGTACAAATTATGGAATGGAAGTAACCCTCACGGAGAATTATTCCATCAGCAAAATACTGTTTGATAAACTGATCAAAGACTAACGCACGGTGCATGGTGCCACCGTTTGAATAGTATCGTACATCGAATGCGAAAAAAATATTCAGTTTACCCGGAACCTTGTTCTGTGCATTTCGTTCTCTTCCTGACGAAATGAGATTTTTTTAACTACTGCCTGAGAAGATGTAATATCAATTTCGTTCGGATCACACGGCAATGCATCAGTTTTATTCTGCTGCATTCCTTACAGACAAAACATCATTCTTCAGGCAAACGATGTACACCAAAAAATAAAGAACTCGTGAATTGGAATACGATATATATTAAAGGACGATCAGACTTCAGGGAAGAAGTGCGCAGGAAACTTGAGCACTCTTCACTTCATTTCATGCCAGGCTACATTGAAAGCACTTCAGGCCGGAACGATTTGTATTGGATTGACGAAATGGTTTCGCTTCGTGAGTTCAAGGAAGCTATCGGAAGTAAACTGATCTGGAAGTACAGATTGAAATTTTACACCAGTCTGGAAGCCTTTATCGAATCGCAGCATAAGCGGAATACACTGAAGTTTACAGAAGAGGAGATAGAGTTGATTGAGCTTATGAAGAGCGCATAGCGTGTCTAAAAGCCAAGTTTAATACCCTGCTTCAATGCACGTTCGTACTTCTTCTTGTCAAAACGGTATAAGTACGGTGCCTTATGCGCTCCGCCAGTCTTTCGTTCTTTCAGACGTTCAAGGATGCCAATGCTAAGCATCTTCTTTTGAAAATTTCTGCGGTCAAGTGCCTTATCCAGGATGGTTTCATACAAACGCTGGAGTTCCGGCATGGTGAATTTTTCAGGCAATAGATTGTAACCAACGGGATAGTCATTTAAACTGAGGCGCAAAACTTCCAGCGCCCGGTTTACAATGGCATTGTGATCATAGATCAATTTGGGAACTTTAGGAATATCATACCACTTACAGTATTCACTCAGCCAATCGGGTTGGGGATTTACCTGCGAGAACTCCACCAGTGCGTAGTACCCTATCGTTACAAACCGTTCATTAAGCCAGTCACCTTTTTTTGCCTGAATTTTTACCAGCTCTTTGTTCCGGTCACGTGTCGGATCACCAAACGTATAGAATTGCTTCAGGAAAATGTCATTTAAACCGGTGCGATCTTTTAATATCCGGATGGCCGCATGATCAACCGACTCTTCTTTTTTTATGAAGCCACCTGGCAGACACCAGTGATCTTCATCTTTCCATTTCAATAGCAGTACTTTTAATTCATCACCGTGGAAGCCAAAGATCACACAGTCAATGGACAGGTGAGGAAGGAACACCTGATGACCTTTGTGGAGAAAATCTTCGTACTCGGCTTCTGTATCCATGAGTTCAAATATCGCTAATGCCTGCAATTTTAACAGGGATTAGACAGGCTTTATTAAATTATTCAATGTGTATTGTAAACGCATTGTAAATAAGTATCATTGTGTTAAGTATACACAACACCATCCAGCTATGAAAGAGTTGATCCGATATCATTTCCTGATCTCCGGTAGCGTACTTGCCGGGTTAATAGGCTTATCTGCGTTTGTTTTTCCGGAAAAGGAGGAACCCACATACCGTGACCTTAATAAAAACGGTAAAATGGATATTTATGAAGATATCACTCAGCCGGTTGAAAAACGGATTGATGACCTGCTCCGTCAGATGACCCTGGAAGAAAAAGCGGGAATGATGTTCATCAACGGCTCCCGGATCAACGATGACGGTTCGCTGGAAGATAAGCCGGGGAAGGGAATGTTTGCTTTTGCGCCACAGGCACCCAAGCTGATCCTGGAGAAGAAAATGAATCATTTTAACCTGTGGGCTATACCCGGTACCAAAGCACTGGCTACATGGCATAATAACATTCAGAAATTTGCTGAGGAGAGTACACGGCTCGGCATACCCATCACCATTGCATCCGATCCCCGTAATGCATTCAGTGATGCCCTCTTTGCTATGGCTGCAAATGAATTTTCACAGTGGCCTGAGCAATTGGGTTTTGCTGCCATCGGAGATGAAAAGTTGATGCAACTGCACGGTGACATGGCACGGCAGGAGTACCTGGCGGTAGGTATACGCGAAGCCCTGCACCCTATGGCTGACCTGGCAACGGAACCCCGCTGGCCGCGGGTGAGCGGAACGTTTGGTGAAGATGCTCAGCTTTCTGCGCGCATGACAAAAGCTTATATCCTCGGATTTCAGGGTACAACTCTTGGACCCAACAGTGTAGCCTGCATGACCAAACACTTTTCGGGTGGTGGACCGCAGAAAGAAGGACTTGATCCGCATTTTGAATTTCAGAAAGGACAGGTCTATCCGGGAAATAATTTTAATTACCATATTATTCCGTTTGAATCCGCTTTTGCTGTAAACACCGCGGCTATCATGCCCTACTATGGAATACCCACTGACCAGACCAGTGAGAATGTAGCGTTCTCTTATAACAAAGATATTATTACCGGCCTGCTGAGAAACAAGTATAAATATGATGGTATTGTTTGTACCGACTGGGGATTGATAACCGATCAGAAAATGGGACCTACGGTATGGCCTGCGCGGGCCTGGGGAGTTGAAAATCTTACGGAGGAACAACGTGTTTTAAAGATCATTAATGCAGGCGTGGATCAGTTTGGTGGCGAAAGTTGTGCCCATCACATTGTGAGTCTCGTGATGAATGGTCAGCTAAGCGAGGAGCGGATTAATGAATCGGTAAGAAGATTACTCCGTCAGAAATTTGTGTTAGGCCTGTTTGATAATCCGTATGTAGATGTTGACAAGGCAACACAAATTGTAGGCAAGGAAGAATTTAAAAAAGCCGCAGACCTGGCTCAACGCAGATCATTTACCTTATTGAAGAATGATAAACTTAAAGGGAAGAAGGTATTGCCTCTTGCGTCCGGTAAGCTGAAGATCTATGTGCAAAATGTCAAACCGGAAGTTGCCGCACAATACGGAAAAGTTGTAAGCCGGCCTGAAGATGCTGATGTAGCGATCATCCGCCTCAAAACTCCGTGGTATCCGGTGGAGACCCAGAACTTCTTTGCAAAAACGTTTCACCACGGTGACCTTGATTTTAAAGGCGCTAAAAAGGATAGTATCCTTACCCTGCTGAAAACGGTTCCCACAATTGTTGATCTATACCTGGATCGACCTGCTGTAATTCCGGAGATCAGTGCGCAATCAAAAGCCCTCATTGCTAATTATGGAGCCAGTGATGCTGCATTAATGGATGTTCTGTTTGGAAAATATAAACCGGAGGGAAAGCTTCCGTTTGAGTTACCTTCTTCTATGGAAGCCGTCCGCAACCAGAAAGAAGACCTCCCACATGATTCCAAAGCCCCCTTGTATAAATTTGGATTTGGATTGAGCTACTAGTCCGTGTAATTTCAAACCGTATGTATTCCTGCAGATCCGCTTTGCAGGAATATTCTTAATACCTCACAACCAAATCAATCAATGTCATGAAAATCTTTCCATGCCTGTTTATTTATCTTATGCTTACTTCTCTTGTGACTACAGGTCAAAAACTTCCGGCAGGTCCGCAGGTGGTGACTTTTTTTTCGGATGCAGATGATACGGAGCAACCGTATGGATTATATGTTCCAAAGAATTATGATGAATCAAAAAAATATCCGTTGGTTATTATGCTGCACGGTGCAGGATCCAATCACCGCCTCGCGCTTCGCAGGGTATTTGGCAAGAGCAATGCCAATGGAGAAACAGATGTTGAGGCTACACGCTATTTTCCCGAATGGAATGATGTTGACTATATCGTTGCTTCGCCTTATGCGCGCGGCACCATGGGATATCAAACCATCGCTGAAAAAGATGTATACGATGTACTCGCTGACGTTCGGAAACGCTTCAGCATTGATGAAAACAGAATATACCTCACGGGTCTTTCCATGGGCGGAGGTGGTACACTATGGATCGGACTAACGCGTCCGGATATATGGGCGGCCATGGCTCCCGTTTGTCCGGCTCCGCCAACCGGAACAGAATTGCTTGCACCCAATGCATTGAATATTCCCATGCAGTTCTTTCATGGCGATATTGATCAGGCCGTGCCGGTTTCCGTTTCACGCGATTGGGTAAAGCGATTGAAAGACCTGGGCACGAATGTTACCTATCAGGAATATCCGGGTGTCAACCATGACAGTTGGGTGAACGCGTACAAGGATGAATATATTTTCACCTGGTTCAGTCAGTTCAAACGAAATCCTTTTCCGGATCGTGTCCGGTTTAATACTACAAACTATAAATACAACCAGGCATACTGGGTAAGGGTTGATCAGCTCACACCCGGAACGCTGGCCAGCATTGATGTAAAATTTACGGCACCGAATCAACTCAAGATTACTACAGCTGCTCTCGAAGCTTTTACACTGCAGTTAAAAGGCCATCCGCTATTCAAGGCCGATCAGCCGATAACCTATGTCATCAATGGGGGCAAGAAAATTAAGACACAGGTAACAGAGTCGCTATCGTTGATGCAGGAAAAAGGAAAATGGATTGTTGGAAAGTATGAGGCATCTGCGATTTCCAAAAAAGAAAAAGCGGAAGGTCCGATCAGCGAAGCCTTTTCAAGCAGGCATGTTTATGTGTACGGAACGGGTGGTAATCCTGATCAGGCTGAATTAACGAAACGAAGGGAACTGGCTGAAGAAGCGGCCGGCTGGTCGCTATACCGTGGTGCATTCCTCGGAAGGGTGATGTTTTTTCCACGCGTACTTTCTGACAAAGAAGTAAGACCGAGTGACCTGGAAACCTGCAATCTCATTTTATTCGGAACGAAAGAAACCAATACACTGATTGAAAAATATAGTGACAGACTTCCGGTGCAACTGCAGGCATCGGCCGCAGCTGACCACGGATTGTTCATGGTATTTCCGGTTGACGGACATTATGTAGCTGTAAGTTCAGGATTACCCTGGTGGGCCGGTCAGCAAACACAAGGTTTCCGTTTTATGCCTGCACCTGCAGTGAGGCTTATGGATTTCAAAGACTTTGTGCTGTTTAAGGGAGCGGTTGGCAGCGTAATAGCTGAAGGCTACTTTAATTCAGCCTGGCAGCTGACGGAAGGTGATAAGACAAAAATCAAATCGTCTGGTGTGGCGGCTGTGAAATAACAAACGACTTTCCTTAAAATAAAAGAGCTGGCAGATCAATCTGCCAGCTCTTTTTAATAGTAGTTATTTCTGGTTAAGGCAGCTCATCGATCAGGTCAATCAGCTCTTCTTTGGTAATCGATTGAACATCGTTGATCACTTCAATATGATTTTCAGTGATGGTGGTTCCCTGAATAGCGTAATGGATTTCGTCTTCAATGATACTCACCAACACAAAATGAACTTCGAGACCAATGGGGATCAATCCATAGTGTTCAGAAAAAAGTCCGGTTTCTTCATCATAGGTATCCATGCGGCCTAACGCAGTAGGTTCTCCATCGTACACAATGAAAACCGCACAGTTGGTATTGTCAAAACCTTCGGGAACATCTACATAAATGGTTGTCTTGGGTCGTGGGTCACTATACCATTTGTCAATATTGGTCCAACCGAATTTACTCTGGAAACAATAGTATGCAGAATACACACCACCACCATCAGGCTGAAACTGACCGATCTCCATGCCGCGATCCTTCTCTTCTTCCCACACATTATTACACACATCATCAATACAGTTGTCAACGCCAGTAAAAATTCTCATATCCTCATCAGCGCCTCCGGTTTTTTCAGTGGGGGCTATAATGGAGTAGCCACTGGCAGGTTTAAGGGGATTACCATTTTGTGTAGCGTTGACGTAGAATTCTCCTCCAGAAACCAGTACAGCCAGATCGCCATTATCCATCTTACCAACGGTTGGCTTTTGGGTGAGCACCATTGCTGACCGGTTATAGATTTCAATCAGTTCAATATTTACGGATCCGGTTACCGGATCACCGTCCATCGTCAAAAAAGAATTGCTGAAGAATTGAATAACGGTTCCCTGATCACCTTTGATCTGACCACCGTCTTCGGCATCTATGGTAAACTGCTGGGATTGTTCGGCAATGTTCTCGTCAATGAAGGTATGCAGGGCTTCACTATCGGGTTTAGGTCGTGCAGGTTTTTCACTATCATCACAACCGAAGATAAGAAACAGGGCCGTTATCAGCGTTGCGATAAAAATGGCGTGATTTCGTTTCATAAGCGGGACTAGGTTTTAATCGCCATGTATTAGCTGATTCCTGTAAAGGTTACCCATCAAAAATAGAATTGTCGATAAACCATCAATACCGGAGTTAAATGGCTGGTAGGTTTTTTCTACAACACGGGTTGTGCAATAACTTTCTAAAAGGGTTTTGAGATACTCACAGATGATAGCTGTTGTTCATCGGTAACATCTGTTGTTTCAGAGGTATATAGGGTAAGTTGGCAACATGTTTTCAATACGAAAGAGTACTAATTGTATTTCTATGAAAAATATGAAAAGAAACGTATGGTTAATGGGGTTACTGATGCTAGGCATCGGACTTACCCTTAGTTGTTCGGATGATGATGGAAAAAATGCTAAAGACGGAAAGGTGAGTATCTATATTACCGATGCTCCGATTGACGATGCCAATGTTGATGCCGTTGTAATAGCAATCAATAAAATAGAAATGAAAGGTCCGGATGGCTGGGAAACAGTGAAGGAATTTGAAACACCTTTTTCCATTAACATTCTGGACTATCAAAACGGAGAGTCTTATTTCGTAACGGAAGCCGAGATTGAAGCCGGTACTTATACGGAAGTGAGATTGGTTCTGGAAGCCGCGGATGAAGACGATGAGTCCGAAGAAATCGCTGGTTCGTATATCCGTTATAAAGACGGTTCCAAACAAGCTCTTTTTGTACCCAGTGGATCAACGAGTGGTTATAAAGTGAAGGGCGCATTTACATTGCCTGAAGAAGGCGTTGTGGCGGTTACCCTTGACTTTGATGCACGCAGATCTATTGTTAAAGCTGGCAACAGTGGAAAATTTCTGCTGAAGCCTACCGTCAGACTTATTGCCAACCAGGAGGCTGCCATCATCAATGGTCATATTGCAGAATATGATCAGTATGCTCAGGTAGTTGTATATGCCTATGAAAAAGGTACGTATGAGTCGGATGAAGCCACAAGCGAAGATGGTGAAGCATTATTTCCCAATGCAGTCACGAGTGCTAAGGTTGATGGTGCCGGAAATTTCAAACTCGCTTTCCTGCAACCGGGTGACTATGATCTGATCGTAACATCTAACAACAGTGACGGATCATTCAATGAAGTGGTAGATCGCCATGACGGTGTTACGCTGACTGCCGGAGCAAGCATTAACCTGAATATTTCCGTTTCACTGGATTCAGGTTCTTAAGGTATAAACAGGTTTAGGTTAGGATTAAGACCGGGTCATTTGGCCCGGTCTTATTTTTTATTCCGGGATCATCTGAATTTTATGAACGGCATATTCCAGCCTGGTAAATTTTATATCATTGCGTGAACCTTACGCAACCATGACCACCCGAAGACAATTCATTCAACAGGCAGGCGCGCTGGCATCAGCAGCTATTCTCTCACCTGCATTTTTGACCCGGCACAAAACAAAATATAAAGTCGGTCTTCAACTGTATACCATACGTGAAGCCATGGAGGCTGATTTGAAAGGAACACTTAAAAAAGTAGCATCCTATGGTTATGAAGATCTGGAGATCTATGGATTCTCAGATTTTAAATACTATGGACTTCACCCTAAAACATTTAAGCAGATCCTGGAGGACAACAACCTCTCCACGTCAAGCGGGCATTATGGTCTTAATAAATTTATGGGCCCCGGAACGTCTGATGATGACATGATGCGCTATGTCGATGAATGCATTGAAGGTGCTCATATTTTAAAACAGGAATACATCACCTGGCCTTGGCTTGACCCGGACTCCCGGACGCTGGATAAATTCAAAATTGTAGCGGATAAGCTGAATCGTATCGGGGAACGTGTTAAGAAAGCCAACCTGGCTGTTGCCTATCACAATCATGATTTTGAGTTTATTGAGCATGATGGAAAGATCGGCTATGATATCATCCTCAATGAAACCGATCCTGCCCTGGTAAAAATGCAAATGGATCTGTTCTGGTTTTCACATTCTTCAAAGCTCACCACGCATGATTACTTCACGAAGTATCCCGGCAGGTTTGTCATGTGGCATTTAAAGGATATGAGTAAAACCGATCGCAACCTTCATGAAATTATGGGTGAAGGTACCATTGATTTTAAAGCGATTCTGAAAGATGCTGAGCTGGCAGGTGTTAACTATATGTTTGTTGAACAGGGAAACAACTATCATCCGGACGCTATGCAGAACGTGGCGAAGAGTTCCTTGTACGTGAAGAACGTTCTGTTCAAATAGATCGGTTACTCTTTCTTTTTCTCATTGATCCAAAGGTGGCTGTACCAATGCCACCTTCCTTTTTTATCCGGAATGGTTACGGTGTAAAGGGTTCTTCTTTTGGAGGTCATGGGCTTTATTGCCTGAACGGTAAGCGTGGTTTTATTGTCTTTCGTTTCCAGCACGCGAAGATCACATTCACCACCCTGTACAAAACATTGAATTCGTTTCAGCACCAGGTCGGTATTGTCAATATCTAAGGTAAGAAGAGGTCTTTTGTCTGGCGGGCTCATGAAACTTTCCGGTGATGCTTTCAAAACCTTCAGCGGACCCGAAGAAGCTTTCTCTATAAACTTGTTAATCGCTGAATACGATTCAGACATCGGAAAACGCGGGCACATAAACAGGTCACCTCCGCTGTAGAGCACACCGGAGTTTTGTGCTGCGGCAGCCTGAAAGCCCAGTTTCTTTGCGATCTCTTTCATGGGCAGATCGAACTCGCCATACGGATAAGAAAAAACAACCGGAGTTATGTTCAGATTTTTCTCAATGATGGTTTGACTGAGTTTGATCTCGTCTTCAAAGGTTTTATAGCGCGTTGCTGCGTCTTCATTCAGGAAATAATTATGCGTATGTGTATGATTGCCTATCTCCACCTTGCTTTTCATAGCCGCTTCCAGCGAAGCCCAGTCCATGTAATCACCACCGCCCACCGTTTCGGTATTGATGAACAGGGTAGAAGGGTAATTATATTTTTTCAGCAGGGGCAATCCGTTTTTGAAAAAACTTTTGTACGCATCATCAACGGTGATCACCGCGGTTTTCTGAATGGGCTCATCGGATTTCAGGTAAGCAATGGCTTCGGAAAAGGTGATCATCCGGTATCCGTTTTTCTGGAGCCACTTCAGGTGAGCTTCGAAATCACTTACCGGCACATTGGTCGTAGGGTAACGACTGTCGCCAAAGCGATGATAAACAAAACAGGTTACTTCTTTTCCATTGTTTATGTAGTCAGCATTTTCTTCGGGAGAGGACGTTGATTGCCCTGCACAGGAAAGTATTACGATAAGCAGTAAAGCGTAATTCTTCATGATGAAATGACGGATAAGAATCGTTAGGAATAAAGGTAAGGAGATTATTCCTCTTCCACGATGTATTGCGGATCAATACGGTAATGATCGTACTGGGTGAAGTTATTCACCTCGATCATTTTTTTCAATTGATTGGTATATGCCGTTCTGCGTTCTGAAAAATTCTTCAGGTGGGGAAGTAACTTGAACGGATCATTATTTCCGTTTTCATAAACGGTTTGCCGGAGGCTTACATAAGGTCTGGCCTTGCCTAAAATTTCAAAATAATGAACAATGGATTTGGACATATCCTCATATGAGCGCAGATAGATCTTTTTCTTGTTACGGGTTTTGCCGGCTTCTATGCGTGGCTCAAACTGGTTGAATGACCAGATACCAAACAGGTTTGAACCTTCCAGAAAGAAACGCGATTGTCCCCATCCGCTTTCTACAGCAGCCTGGGCCAGCACAATACTGCTGGGGATGGTGATCATACGCACCGAAAGGTCATCGATGTTATCGGCTTTGTAACGAGCCTTGAAGTCCAGATAGAAAGCACTGTCAGCAACATCCCAGCGTTTTTTTTCTTTCAGTAACAACACCTTTCGTTTGTTTTCTTCAACCTGATATTTCGCTACCAGAATTGAAGGAAGTACAGCAGAAACAAAACGGGCTTTTGCTTCCGGTACCGGCAATTTAGAGAGTCCGGAAACATTGGTATAGAGCACGGGACGAACCAACGTGTCTTTAACCAGAACAATTTTATGCAATGAATCAACGTGAACGGTTTCTGTTTTTACACGAAACGTTTTTTTGTCCTCGCAACCGATAAAGATTGTGATGAGCACAAGGAAACCGAAACAAGACAAGGATTGTCTCATAGACAGATTAGCCAACGATACAAAGATAATACTTAATGAGCAGATGAAAGTAGGATGCGCTATCGAACGTGAAATTCCTTGATTGTACGCTGATTTCAGCCTTATTAAATAGGCTTGCGGTTCGTGTTAAAATTACCTTTCTGATTATTGAAATGTAATTTCAGGTTCTTTATTAATAAAAACCGCAAACTGTTCAGCGGCCTGAACCACAGCTTTCTCCTGCTTTTTTGATAATGTGATATTTGGGCTGATGTCAAATACAACATTCTTTCCGTTCACTGTCCGTTTCCATGATCCGGCAATGTATCCATCAACCACCACCATTCGGTTGTAGTTGGTTTTTCCGCTGGAATCAGGATGCTGCAATTTCGCTTTGTCTTTGTAACTCATACCGAACTCATCATAGTCGGCCATGAGAAAAGTAGTTTGAGCTTTGGCGGATACTGATTTTTCGTGTACATGAAAATAATATACTTCGTCATCGAATACTTCATGCTGAAGTTCATTTTCAGCAAGCGCAATTCCTTTGTCTGTTTCCTTACGGGTTAGCCCCGACCAATACTTAAAATCACTTGCTGTGGCCGGGCCGCGGCTTTTATAGAAACGCAAGATGAGATTCAGCAGGGCTTCGGTCTGGCTTATGCTTTTTTGTTTCGGAACCCATTCATCGATCAGTGCGTAGGTGAACTGATTCCCTCGTCTGGGTCCGCTGCAGATCAGTCCCTCGAGTTCGGCACACATCATAATATAACCCAACCGGAAACCATCCGCTTTAATTTTCTTTCGTGCCAGTTCGGTTTGCAGTTCTTCACGGGTGAGGTGTTTTCCACCGTCCAATGCTTTACTGATAATAGCATTAGACTTTTTGAAGAGTGCTGCATCCAGTTCACTTTGTTTATACATGAAAGCATTTGCCTGATGCACGCGTGGTGCCGTGAGTTTAAGCAGCCATCGGATATCTTCAGGTGCTACAAAATGCCATGTGGGGCGTAACAGGTGTGTTCTTAAAATTTTGCCTGTATTAAACGCTTTGTCAATATCGGTTTCAGCAAGTGATTTTGATCGCAATCCGATAGCCCATTTGGCCATGGCAAATTCCTGTGCCTGCATAGCCCCCAGGTGAGTTACAATTTCTCCAGGTGTATTGAAAGCAGGAGCAGCAATGTGCTGTGCAGCAAGTCTGGAGGATAATATGGTTCGATGTGTCAACATTCGGTTTACAGAGTTCTAAATTTAATAAAGATATGCCCAAAGACATGCTGCATGGTTTTTGTTGTATCAAGGTATTAATCCCTGAATTTTATGAAAAAACCAATGTGGATTCTTACAGCCGTTTTAGGCCTGGTATCAGCTTTTTTGTTTTCCGGGGCTCAGGATAAAAATGCCGGATCTTCCGATTACGTCATTCTTCGGTATTACCCCGTGAGTGGAAGTTCCATTTCTGTTTTTGCCGGTGGCGCAGAGCTTGAACCTGTTGAATGCCGGAAGAAGAACATCAACAACTGTGTCGTGGAGTTACTTTCGAAGTACAGCGATGACGGATATGAAATGGTCTCGACTACAACTGCAGCAACCGCTGAACTTTCAAGTGGTAACGCCTATGAAAATATCTTTATTTTCCTGAAGAAGCCTCAATGAAATATAGGTGTGAACACTGCCATGTTCAGATCTGAACATTAATTTCGTACTGAACATACTTTCTGTGTAGTATCGGGCGTATTTTAGTCTGGCATGATTTTCACGCAAGGTCCATGTCTTTCCTGCGTTGTCGGATATTGGGTTGGTTTCGGAAAGAACCGTGCGTTTAATTTTAAGCGATGCAACCAAATCCCTGAACTCCGAGTCATACCCATACTAACCGCCTCTCTATGCTTAAAAACTACCTGCTCATCACCTTCCGGAATCTCCTGAAGAACAAGCTCTACATCTTCATTAACATCATCGGCATGGGCATAGCCATCGCCTGTTGCATCATCGCTTACTTTAACTATGATTTTAATGTAAGCTTTGACAGTATTCATACCCATGCTCCAACCATTTACCGCGTAGGGTCTGTTCGGATATTCCAGAATGAAGAGAAAGCTTTCGGCTTTGCACCCATGGGGTTGGGAAATACCATAAAACAAAACATTCCAGATGTGGATGAAGTGGTTCGTTATATACCCGATGGCGGCAATTTCCGGATTAGAACCGAACTCTTCAGCAGCGATATCACCTATGTTGATCAACCTTTTTTTAAGCTGTTCACCTTTGAATTTATTGAAGGCAGTGGCGATATAAAAGATCTGGGTCAGATCGTGATCAGTGACGAGCTTGCTGAAAAATATTTTGGCAAGGAGAAAGCCCTGGGTAAGTCGGTAACACAAATGCTGGATAGTGGTAAGACAAAAGAGTTTGTAGTTAGTGGAGTATTTAAGCAGCAACCGACCAATTCCAGTTTCTACAGTGAAGCGTATGCCCACTTTGAAAATGCCTTTACAGATACGGATGATCCGAACTACACCGAAAACAGCTGGTACTTTCGCAACACGTTATTTATACAGATTAAAGATCCTGCGCGAGTTGCCACCATACAACAGCAATTGTTACCCTATGTCGAAAACAACAACAAGGTACGCGAGGATTTTATTTTAAAGCGCTTCGAGGTTGAACCATTCGAGGGCATGGCGGTGCGTGACAGCTATGCTGAGAAACCGGGAACATGGACACGCGAGGGATCACCGATTGCAGCGGTTGTTGGTTTGGGGATCATGGCGATCTTTGTTTTGCTTATAGCCTGTTTCAATCTTACCAATACCGCAGTAGCCATTTCATCTAGAAGGTTAAAAGAGATTGGTATACGGAAAGTGATGGGCAGTACACGGAAGAGCCTCATCGTTCAGTTCATCGGTGAAACAACCCTGATTTGTTTTATGGCATTACTTATGGGAATACTGATTGGTGAAGTATTTCTACTGCCCGCGTTCAACAAACTGTGGCCTGACCTGAAACTGATCACCGATTATTTTGGTAGACCCAATTTCATGATCTTCATGGGAATCACGTTGTTGTTTACTGGTTTATTGGCGGGTGCTTATCCGGCATTTTATATCAGTAAGTTTCAGCCAGTAGCCATATTGAAAGGAACGCAGAAGTTTGGCGGCACTAATGGATTTACTCGCGCATTGTTATGCCTCCAGTTTGCTATTTCGCTGGCTGGTATCGTCAGCAGCTTTGCGTTTACAGACAATGCTGAATTCCAGCGCGAGTTTGATATGGGATTCAACAAGCAGGGGTTGGTGTTCACCAACGTCAATGGCCGCTCTGAGTATGAAACCTACCGCAATGCGTTGATGGGCAACCCGGATATTATTTCTATTGCCGGCACCGAAAACCACCTGTATGCTTCAAGCTTCAATGATCCGGTCAAGCATGAAGACAAGGAAATTGAAGTCACTATTCTGGATGTGAGTGCCGATTATGTTAAAACCGTTGACCTGGTATTAAAGGAAGGAAGAGATTTTGAACCTGAATCGGAAACGGACCGCAAGGAATCAGTGATCATCACGGAAGGCCTCGCGCGTAAGTTCGGACTGAAGGATCCGATCGGCAAAGAGATCACCTGGATGGATACCGTCCGATATTATGTGGTAGGTGTGGTACAGGACATATACAACAAAGGCTTATGGCGTGAAATGGATCCGATCATGCTTCGCTATGGCGATAAAGACGCAGTGAATCATATCCTGGTGAAAGCGCCAACGGATAAACTGGTTTCCGTAAATCAATTTATGGAAGCCAAGTGGAAGGAAATATTTCCCAATAAAATGTATGACGGCAACTACATGGATGAAGAACTGGTGGAAGCAGATACGGTAAACAGCAACCTGGTAAAAATGTTTGTGTTTCTCGGTATCGTGGCGCTGATGTTGTCAGCCACTGGATTATTTACACTGGTTTCACTGAACATTATTAAGAAGATGAAAGAGATCGGTGTGCGTAAAGTGCTGGGCGCTTCCATCGGAAATATAACCCGGGTGATCAACCTGGAGTTTGTGATCATTCTTTTGATAGCCTGTTTACTGGGTGCTCCTCTCGGGTGGTGGTTGTCAGGGGCATTGATGGAGAGCATCTGGGATTATTATCAATCAGCAACTGTAGCCTCAATGATCATTTCTGCAGTGATACTTTTTGTGGCCTCAGCCATATCTATTGGATATAAAGTATACAACACTACCAAGCTCAATCCCGCCAGTGTGCTGCGGGATGAATAACGTGTAAATGCATATCGCCCTGAATTAGCCAGCCAT
>DASXWH010000274.1:0-8338 GCA_036503775.1 Ohtaekwangia sp. | reverse complement strand
CTGGAGACCGGTAACTGGCATCATCAGAACTATTCATACCTTGTACTACTTAAAATTCTCTGTCTATGCAAAAAATTGAATCCATCAACATCATGCAGAAGTTTTCATTGTTTGAAAAGCAATGGACACCACACATCATCGGTGAACTCAACGGACAATATGTAAAACTCTGTAAGCTTAAAGATGATTTTGTCTGGCACAGCCACGAACATGAAGACGAACTCTTTATGGTCTTCAAGGGAACACTGTTAATGGACTTTCGTGATGGCCGTACGGTGGAAGTAAAAGAGGGAGAAATTCTGATTGTCCCGAAAGGTGTTGAGCACCGGCCGCATACCAATGGTGAACTTGTATTCAATCTTCTCTTTGAGCCCAAAGGAACGTTACACACCGGGACTGTTGAAAGTGAAATGACGGTTAAAGAATTGGGGTGGATTTAATCCACGAGATTTAAAATTCAGGATTTATGGTTTACATGCTCATACGTACGTGTTCACTGGTGATTCTCATTTTCAGCGGCCTGACCGCTGCAGCTGACCTGGGTTCAGGACATTGTCTTGAAATGACCATTGCGCTACCGGATGGATCGGTCACGCGTGTTTATTATACGTCTTATGACCTGACGCTGGATCGTGATGAAGAAGGTTATTATTATCGCGATTCCGGTAAGGTCATGCGGCTGCGCTCCCCAAGCTCCGCAGCACATTGGATTGACATCGCCTCTACGGATTATCATTTCTCCCATTTTGTAAAACGTACACTGCCCGACACGATCTGGGTTTTCGATGATGCTGTAGCTGTATTGTCTCCGCCTCACCGCCAGGAAAAGAATCTTTTCATGGCTTATGTCAATCCCGGGAGACGAATAGCGTCAAAAAATATTCGCGACCTGGTTGTTCATCGTGCTTATGCTGTGGTTCCCGGACAGTCAATAGACACGCCTTTGACTTCGGGTGATGTATCGTGGCTCCGCAAGGCAACCATCGTAACTACGCAATCGCTTGAGGGTGGTGGCAACTGTTCATACCATGTCCTGTTTTTCCGCGAGAGCAATGAACAGGTGCAGTTGTTGCTCAGGCAACTCCAGCTTCTCTACAACAAGGAAACACAGAGCCTGCAGGAGTACCAGGAGATTCAGGCGATCCTGAAAAAATTACGGGAAGCAAAGGTGCTGATCGCATCCAGCTGCTCATGCTAAAAAATTCACGTTCAGCACGGGACAGTGCTCGTTAATCCATTTTTTTAGTTCCCTGAAAATCTTTAAGTTTAAGTATGACCGCTGTAAACTTCTACGAATACATAAAGAGCGATCCCGTTAAATTCAAGCAGTTAGCCTGTAAAGACATGCTTTTTGCTTTTTACAGCTGTCCCCAGGTCGACCTTAAGCAAGAATTCTTTTCACAACACAATTTTATTACCTACACATTCAACGGAGAAAAACGGATCCACAAAGGTGACAAAAGCTGGCACCTGGAGAGCGAACTGGCTATTTTTGGCAGAAAGGGAGCCTACCTGTTTGAGAAGTTCGAGAACGTAGAGCATTGTGTGATGAATTTTTTTATACCGGATTCGTATATAAAGACCGTTGTCAGTGAAAACCGTGCGCAGCTACCGGCAACCCGCCAGACTTCATCACAGGTTGATGCCATTGTACCGCTCGACCTGCCCCCATCAACCCGGGCTTTCTTTCAATCGATGATCGCCTACTTTCAGGATCCTCCGTCTGAAAGTATTCTTGAATTGAAGTTCCGCGAGTTGCTGCTTAATGTCATGTCCAACCCGCGTAACCAGGATGTCCTTTCCATGGCCATCAACATTCAGTCGCATGAGCGGCCCTCTATCCAGCATGTCATGGAAGACAATTTTTTGTATAACCTGACGATGGAGGATTTCGCGAAGATCGCATTACGCAGTCTGCCGACCTTTAAACGTGAATTCAAAACGATCTATAACACCACGCCCGGAAAGTGGTTGCTACAAAAGCGCCTTGAGAACGCCACCATGCTGCTGAATTCCACATCGAAAAGTGTGAACGAAGTAGCCTTTGAAAGTGGCTTTGAAAACAACACCCATTTCAGCCGTGTATTCAAGGAGAAATATGGAAAGTCTCCTGTCCATTTCCGTAAGGAGATGCTGAGCGAATAACTGAGCCTGCCAGCAATCATTTTGATCTTTTCAGCAAAGTCCGTGGAAAAGGACAGGCGTACCTTAGCTCCCGTTAGCACACAACCCTAAAAAACAAGCGTATGATTAAACGTTATTGGATTTACTGTCTGATGGCATTGACGTTGACCGTGATGTCAGGCTTTGAAACTGTGAAAGTTTCTAAAACGGAAAAGATCTCAGATCCTGAAAGCGGAAAGCTGCTGGAGGACTGGATCAGTATTCACCTCAAACTGATCAGGACCACCAAGAATTTAAGTCAGGGAGCGATATTCCGGCACGGGGCGTATACTAGTGTAGGATTGTATGAATCCATCGTAAACGGTGATAAAGGTTACGCAACCCTGGCAGGTCAGCTACAAGGACTTGAACCCTTGCCAGCCATCGCTTCCGACAAAAAGGTATGCTGGCAGGCCAGCGCCAATGCCGTAATGGCTTCGCTGCTGCGATCATTTTATAGCGCAAGCACTTCAGCTTCAAAAATTGATTCACTCGAAAAACATTATCAGACTGTTTTTGAGCATAGTGGATTTTCACCGGAGAGTATTAAAGCGGGTGCCGACTTTGGAGCATCCGTTGCTGCACATATTCTGGCCTGGGCAAAGGAAGATGGCAGTGCCAAAACATGGCCAGCGTACGACATACCTAAGGGTGATGGTCTTTGGGAACCTACCCCTCCAGGCTTTTCTGCACCGGCTGCACCTTACGCGTACAACAACCGTACATGCGTAAAGAACAGTACAGCCAATACACTCCCTGAGCCTCCCACAAAATTCTCTGTTGAGCCCGGTTCAGCATTTTATACGATGGTAGATGAAGTTTATCAGACTTCACTTAACCTCACGGATGCGCAAAAGTCAATGGCACTCTTCTGGGATGATTTTCCGGACGGAAGATATTATGGAGCCGGTGGTCACTGGGCTTCGATCTTCCGACAGCTCATTCCGCAAAAGCAATTGTCGCTCCTGGCGGGAAGTGTCGCGTATGCCCGGATGAATATTTCTCTTATCGATGCTTTTAACGCCACGTGGAAAGGAAAATACACCTATAATGTCCTCCGGCCTGTGACCTACATCCAGAAGCATATGAATCATGCCGACTGGAAGCCGCTCATCATTACACCGGCACATCCGGAGTATCCTGCTGCTCACGCGTCCCTGTCGATGGCAGCAGCCACGGCACTAACGAACGCACTTGGTGATAACATTGCCTTTACCGATCATACCTATGACGATCTTGGATTTGCTCCGCGAAATTTTAAAAGCCTTAACGAAGCCGGGAAGGAAGCGGGATTATCCAGACTGTATGGAGGTATTCATTACAGACCGTCTATTGAAGCCGGATATCTTGTCGGATCGAAGACAGCAACCCATGTGCTGAATGGAATTACGTTCCGGAAGAAAGGAGTCTAGAAGAGTTAACGATAACAGAACAGCATATTCTCTTTTGATCAGAGTCTCTCGGGACTCTGATCTTTTTTAAGACAATTCTATTTCACATTCAACACAATTTTCCCGGTAGTCTTTCCGCTTTGAAACAACGTGAGCGCCTCTCCCATTTGTGAAAAATCAAAACGGTGACCCACCCTGGGCGCTGGCAGTTTCAGCTTTTCGATTTCGGTCAGCATGTCCTTCATCAGCTCCTTATGTTCATAGATCCAGATGAGGTTGAACGCCATCAGCGATTTATTCGACTTGATCATCGTGAGTGGATCTACCCGCGGGCGAAAAAGATAGCGGAACAACAAGCTGATGTAGTTTGGCCGGTGTGATGAAGGTGTGAACTGTGCAGACCCATACGCTACCAGCCTTCCCATAGGTGCCAGCATCGCATAACTTTGCCTGAAATACTTTCCACCTGAAGCTTCCAGCACGAGATTGAGTGGCCTTCCTCCCAATGAATTGCGCAGATCATGCTGAAAATTATTTCCCCGCACGATACCTTTGTCAAATCCCTCGCGACTCAACAGCTCCAGCTTCGTTTCATTTCCCACAACACCGATGGTATAGGCATTGTATTTCTTCGCGATGCGATTCGCCTGTAACCCCACACCACCGGCAGCGCTGTGAATGAGAACGGTTTGTCCGGATCGCAGATCACCCAATGTTCGCAAGGCATAATAAGCCGTGAACGTCTGCACCGGAAAAGCAGCACCTTCTTCATGTGACCATCCCTGCGGAAGCGGAAATAAATATTCCGGGTCGGCTATAATGTGACTGTCATATCCCCCAAAGCGCGTAACGCCCATTACATTTTGTCCGGGTTGAAACGCAGGTGAATCCGAAGCGAGTACCGCACCGCTGAATTCAAGTCCGGGAGTGAACGGACCTTTGGGTGTAGCGCTGTAGAGTCCCATGATGGCGAAGATGTCAGCATAGTTCAGGCCCACGCTCTTCACGCCAACCAGCACTTTGCCTTTCTGTAATGATGGAATTTCAGATTGCTGGAGTCTGAGGTTGTGAAGCGAACCTGCTTTTTGAACAAGGTAGAATTTACGCATGATGCAAGGTACCGGAAAATTCTGTTACTGGTTACTGGTGTCCGGTTACCAGTTACCGGTTGCTGGTGTCCGGTAACAACAGCAAGACTGATACTGGCACACGGAGAATAGGTGTAGCGTTTCGGCTTTGTTGTTAACCATTGGGAGATTCTTCGCTCACACATAACCGCACCACCCCGCTCAGAAAGACGGATTGTAAGAGAGGCATAAAGCCTCTGACCTTCACAGGCATATCTTTGAACCGTTAAGTAAATCCGTTCTGCAGGCACGAGTTTAATTTTGTTCCAAACAAAATCAACGTATGTCGCAGCGAACGGTTCATGTTACTATGCGCGGAGAAGAATTCCGCAAGACAGGTCACGATCTTATTGACCGCATTGCACACCATCTTGATACACTTGGCGAACGACCCGTGACAACGGGAGAAACAGCCCGTGAGCTTCATGATTTGCTGGGAGCGGACTCACTTCCGCAAACCGGCAGTGATGCCGAAATCATTCTAAAGCGAGCGGCAAACCTGCTCTTTGATCACTCGTTGTTTAACGGTCATCCGAAATTTCTGGGATACATCACCTCATCCGCCTCACCACTCGGAGCACTCTCCGATCTGCTGGCAGCCGCAGTGAATCCCAATGTGGGCGCGTTTATCTTAAGTCCCATGGCCACTACTATTGAAAAACAAACCATACGATGGCTGGCCGAGTTCATCGGTGTATCCCCCGAGTATGGCGGAATTCTCGTCAGCGGTGGTAACATGGCGAACTTCACGGCCTTCCTCGCGGCCCGTACTGCGAAAGCACCCACGTCTATAAAACAGAAAGGTATGACTGCAGGTGATGCACCCTTGATTGTGTATTGTTCGAAAGCCACACACGCCTGGATTGAAAAAGCTGCTGTCTTCTTCGGCATCGGAACCGATAACATCCGCTGGATCGCACAGGATGAATCACTCCTTATGCGAACCGATCTGCTGGAACAGACGATCATCACTGATTTGAACACCGGACGAAAACCATTCCTGGTGATCGGCAATGCCGGTGATGTGAGTACCGGTGCAGTAGATGACCTGAAAGCCATCGCGAGTGTTTGTAAAAAATATGATCTATGGTTCCATGTTGATGGTGCCTATGGAATACCTGCCGCTGTGCTGCCTGAACTCAAAAGTCATTTTGAAGGTATTGCCGAAGCCGACTCCATTGCCCTCGATCCGCACAAATGGTTATACAGTCCGCTGGAGGCGGGGTGCACGTTGGTGAAATATCCACAGACGCTGCTCAATACCTACAACACGCATCCGGAGTATTATAATTTTTCTCAAGAAGGATCACATGCCATCAACTACTATGAGTATGGCTTTCAGAATTCCCGCGGCTTTCGTGCGCTGAAAGTTTGGACGGCATTGCAGCATGCAGGGCGCGATGGTTACCGCGCAATGATCGCTGAAAACATCCGGCTTTCCATGTTGTTGTTTCAGCTGGCTGCTGATCATGCCGAACTGGAAGCCGTAACACAACATCTCAGCATCACCACCTTGCGGTATACACCACCTGACACACGCGATGAAACCTATCTGAACAGACTCAACGAAGCGTTGTTGAATACACTTCAGCAAAACGGTGAAGTATTTTTATCCAACGCCATCGTGCATGGAAAGTATTGCCTGCGTGCGTGCATTGTGAACTTCAGAACCACGGAAAAAGATATTGCAGAGATTATTTATATCATCGTTCGGGAAGGAAGGAAAATTCATAAGGAGATGAATAGTACTGATCGTCAGATTGCCGATTAACCTGTTGCGGCTAATAATATTCACTGATGAAGAATCAGATGTTTCGCTTGCATCAGAGTCCTCCGGAAAACGGGAGAGACTCCCGATGGTACAAAATTCCGCGCGAAACGTCATCCTGAGCGGAAAGTGCAGGGCATACGCCAGCGAAGGATCCCCTTGAAAGTTACGGAATAGACGAACGCAAGAGGAAGTTGGGTTACGTGTTGGTTACAAACGTATTTCCTATTTTTAACCTCAGCACAAACTGGGTTGCCAGTGAATTCGCTTACATCGGAGTCCTCCGGAAAACCGGAGAGACTCCGATGAGACAAATCTGCCGGATTATTGATTGGCGAATGAGCTCTCTGACTTTACTTTCCAGTAATCGTCACGACCCCTTCCTGCAATCCGTCAGCCTTTGCCGTTACCACAATACTTCCTGCTTTACCTTTCAACGTTCGCACAATTACCATACATTTTCCGTTGAATGCTTCGCGTGAAGGTGATGATAGTGACTCCATGTTTGTGGGATTTCCGTTATCCGTAGCCACAATTTCTCCCGGACCACGGATGGCAAAATCAATACGGTTGCCGGCACAAGGCACCACAAGACCATTATTGTCTTGTATAAGCACGGTGATAAACGTGAGATCGTAGCCATCACCTTTGATAACGTTGCGATCTGCCTGCAGCGATAACTTTGCTGGCGCCTCCGTGGTTCTCACTTCATCTGTGGCCCACTTTTTACCATTCTTGAAAGCCACTACATTAAGCACACCCGGTGCATACATGACGCTGTCCCAGCGCAGCCGGTATTCATACTTTTGTTTTTTCTTTCGCCCCAGTGATTTTCCGTTAAGGAACAATTCCGCTTCATCACCGGAAGTAAAGACGTGCACTGGTGTGATCTGTCCCACACGTTCAGGCCAGTTCCAATGGGGAAGAATATGTGCCATCGGAAACTCCGGGCGCCAGTGTAACTGATATAAATAGAACCTATCCTTTTTGAATCCAGCCATATCGATGATTCCACAATATGAACTGCGGGCATCATAGTATGGCGTTGGCTCACCGAGATGATCCCAGCCCGTCCAGACAAACTCACCTGCCACAAACGGATGCCGTTCCACTGCGGCAAAAACTTTTTCTGCCGAAGAACCAAAGTCTACAGCATGCAATTCATAGGAGGTCACGTGATGAATTTTGGAATCGCCTCCCCTGCCATCACGCACGGGTGCACTTTGTTCGTGCGACACCGGAAACAGGTAAACACCACGGCTGCTGAAGGCAGAAGCCGTCTCGCTGCTGAGAATTAATTTATCCGGAAACTGTTTATGAAAAGCATCATACTGCGGTGGCGTACGGATGCGTTCTGTTCCTTCAAACTCCGGAGCCTGCCGGATGCCTTCACCCTGGTAATTCAGACTGATGATATCCAGCACACCGGGCAACGGCATATCCGGTTTGGCAAAGTTCATCGCTGACGTGATGGGGCGGGTAGGATCTTCTTCTTTTATGATCGTGTATAATCGTTTTGCGATCGCAGCACCTTCTTCACCGGTATATTGCTCTCCTACTTCATTACCCAGTCCCCAGATAATAACAGACGGAGAATTTCTGTCCCTGCGGATAAAACTCCGTGCATCCGCTTCATGCCACTCGGGAAAGATAAGGTGAAAGTCGTGGGGCGTTTTCTTGCGTTCCCAGGAATCAAATATTTCATCAAACACCAGGAAGCCCATGCGGTCTGTCAGCTCGAGCAATTCCGGTGCAGGGGGATTGTGTGACATGCGGATAGCATTGCATCCCATTTCACGCAACAACTCCAGCTGGCGCTCAGCAGCGCGTACATTAAATGCTGTACCCAATGCACCGAGATCATGATGCTGGTTAACACCTTTGATCTG
>DASXWH010000273.1:0-19895 GCA_036503775.1 Ohtaekwangia sp. | reverse complement strand
CCCTTTTTTTCCGTACCGGATTTGTTCAACGAGCAACTCAGCGGCCGAAGCCCCCTGTATTTCACTGAACTGATCAATCGTAGTAATGTCTGGTGAAACCTGTGAAGAAAACTCTTCATTGCTAAACCCTACCACGCCAATATCATCCGGAATTTTAAGACCCCTACTTTTGATAGTGCGGATTGCTCCGAATGCCAGGTAATCGCTGGCCGCAAAAATCGCATCAGGTGGTTCGGTGAGAGCCATAAGTCGTTCCATTGCTTTTGCGCCTTCGTCTTTGTTCGGTGCGCATGGAAGCAGATATTCTTCCCGGAATGATAGCTCGTTTTTTGCCAGTGCACTTTTGTAACCGTCAATGCGTCTTTTAAATGGCAGGATATGGTCATATCCCGAAAGGTGGGCTATTCGTCTATAACCCATCTCCACAAGATGATCTACAGCCTTGACTGCACCTGCAAAGTCATCGATGATTACTGAACTGACATGTTCGTCATCAAATGTTCTGTCAAATAGAACAAGCGGGATATCACGCGCCAGTGCTTTATAATAGAGTGTATCTTTCGTTTCAATGGCCATGGATGCGATAACACCCTCAACTTGTGCTCTTACGAGTCCTTCAATTTGTTTCTTCTCATGCGCAAAACTGTCCTTTGACTGGGTAATGATCACGCTAAACCCCTCCTTGCTAAGGAATTCTTCTGCGCCTTTGATCGCTGTTGCAAAAAAGCTGTAGTGAATACCGGGTACAAGTATGCCGATCAAGCCGCTTTTTCCTTTACGAAGTCCGGTGGCTAAGGGGTTGGGGTGATAATCTAATTCCTTGACCGCGTCAAGTACTGCAACTTTGGTTTCATTGCTGATCCTCGGATGATCGCTCAACGCTTTGGAAACTGCGGAAGGCGTTATTCCCAGTTTATTAGCGATGTCTACAATAGTAGATTTTCTTTTTTTCATTAGGAGGTACTGCGCAATATGGCGCAAAACAACCATTTATTAAGGTATCATCCGAATTAAATGGCGGCCTTTATTGCGTGGCGTACTCTCCTTACACTCTATTTACATATTGCGATTTGAGAAGTTTGCTCAAAAGTCCCGGGCTCTAAATATGTGTGTACGTGCGAATGACCGGCATTAAACCTGAACACTCTTGCCGGAATGAGTTCTATTACATCACTACCTTCTTCAATGCGCAGGAATTGATTAGGTCGAATGTTCTTAAAAACCTGGGTAGTACCCGGATGCCATTGAATTTCAATTTCATCTATGATTTCTGTATGGCCAATGCCGATCTCCTTTCGAAGTGGAGAAGCCCCAAAGCTGCCGCCTGAATTAACTTCACGATAAACACTGCGCTTTCTTCCATCTTCCGTAAAGGTAACTTTGATACGGGATCCAATCGCACTTCGATTTGTTTTTCTGCCCACGAGATCAATCACTATCCACTTGTTTCGTTCGTCCTGATTGGGGTTCACATAAAAAGAATTATGAAAAGCATCACCTTTGAATGCTCCTCCCAGTTCTATATAGATATCCTGATCACCATCATTATCAACATCAGCAAATGAAATAGCATGCCCCTTCTGAAGGTGCCCTACTCTTGCCGGTGCGGTAACATCTGCAAATCTTTTTCCGGCTATGTTCTTAAACAACTTATTCGGCACGATCGACTCTAATTCAGGATTACCCGTCCCCAGATACATGTCCAGGTATCCATCATTGTCAATATCTCCAAAGTTCGCTCCCATGGTAAATGCTTTCTTGACCAATCCCACTTCCTGTGAGACGTTTGTAAAAGTCCCATCCTGATTATTCCTGTATAAAATGCCAGCGCCTGCAGTACCTGTAGGGATATTCAAAGCTTCTGCTGCTGAATATGTCGAGATTGCCTTTTCGAATGTATAGTCTCCGACAAAGATGTCGAGCCACCCATCGTTATTGTAATCCCAGAACCATGTTGGAAAAGTTCTGCTGATTCCTTCAACGGCAACGTGTGCCTGTTTAGTAGCATCCTCAAATATGGGTATGGCCTCAGCCGTGCCTTTATTCTTCAACAGAAAGCGCTCTCCCGATATGGATGTAACAAAAATATCTTTCCATCCATCATTGTTATAGTCGCCTGATGTGACGCCTTTAACAAACCCTATTAGCTCAACATGAGCCTGGGCCGCTACATTGGTAAATGTCCCATCCTGATTGCTAATAAACAATTCCGCGGGATGCAAACCAGAGATAGCGTTCCCTTCCCATGATTCATTGCCAATAAACACATCCAACCAACCATCGTTGTTAAAATCATTCCATGTTGCGGTCTGGGTCGGATGCAGAGATAAAATTCCGCTTGCTATGGTAACATCGGTGAAGGTGCCATCACCATTATTTTTTAGGAGAGAATTTGGTTGCCTACCATAGTTTCCACGGAGCCAGGCACCGCGCAAAACAAAAATATCCTTGAACCCATCATTATTATAATCCATCTGCATGATGTTCAACCCACCGGTTAGCGCATTCAATTTTGTTGCTGCTGATCTGTCTGAGAAAGATCCATCGCCATTATTCTTAAAATAATGCATGGGTTCATCCAGACTCCAGGCCGATGTTACAATGTCCAGAAAGCCATCATTGTCAAAATCATCAATGATGCATCCTCCAGCCATGTTATTTATATCCAGCGAGAGCGGAGAGGCCATATCCTGAAAAGGTTTTATATAGACACCAGAGTCGAGCTGGGCTGTTGATACTTCGAGACCCGGAAGAAGTAAAGCTTGTGGAACTCTTGCCGGATACTCGCCCAATGTCATATAAGCAATATTGAGTAACCAGCGGTATTCCAGGTTTTGCGGGTCCTTCCTTAATAGTTCTTCGTAAATACGAACCGCATTGCGCGATCCATCAGGCACGGTATGAACGCCTGAGCCTTGAATTGGCATGATACACGTCTCAGCGGAATGGTTCCGGACACAATTCATTCTTTCTCCACTGCGTAAATACGCAAGGGCCAACGTTACTTTCATGCGATCCATTCCCTGGATCTTTTCGTAGATGATCTTTTGCATCTGAGGCCATAGGATTTCCACCGCTTCATCTTCCCGTCCGGAAGCAATTAGCGCGCGCGCTTTACTGTGGGTAAGGAACAATTTGTCCTGGTCGCTGTTCGAAATGCTGATCAAAGAATCATAGTAACGCACATGCGCATCCGAAGCATAATAATTATCCGATTGGTTATACCTCTCTTGCAACTGCTTCAATATATTCAACATTTCCTGATGTGAGGCATCTTCCCTATCACACGAAAGAGTCAGACACTGGATAAGGATAAGGGCAATACCAACAATTCTTCTCATAAGTTTACCACACGTATGATTTCTTACCGCTTTCCATTCGACCCCGCTGAAACTGTTACGCTTGAAATATTTCGGTTCTTAATGATTGCTCTGCTCGATGAAGAAAGATATCCACTGCCACGATAGAATTCCTCCTTTCTCTTCTTTCCATTTGCCAGTTCAATAATAGCATAGTCAACATCTGCATTTATCCGTACCACAGAATCGGTACCGCTTTCCTTTCTAACGGTCTGCATAAAGACGTTAAGACTATCTCTGTTTTGCGTTACAAGCAATAGCTCCTTTCCTTCTTTGGAAATCAATTTTGCCATGGCTTTAGCATCCCCATCAACAAAAAAACCAGATTGCGTCACCGGAACAGCCTTGAAATTTCCTTTGCCATCACCCTGAAGATAGTTACCTATGCCGGCATCATAATAGCCCGATAGAACTTCGGATGCATATGAATTTCCAACTGAAAGCATATCCAGATTACCATCTTCATCTAAGTCGGTTATTACAATTCCGAACATAGGTGAAAACTGTGCCTCGGCCGGAAGGGATTTTATTTCAAATTTGTTGTTGCCGTTGTTTTGAATGTACACGGAAGAGAACATCGTACTTTTTAAAACAATTGAGTTTTCGAATTTCTCTTTGGTAAATAAATCGTGAATACTCATGCCTCCATACTGAGCATAGCGCTGTACTACAAAGCGGAGGCTAACGATCTGACCGGTTAGTGCTTCACGCGGATGAACCGGATATTCCTTCCCCTGGATATACCGGCAAAGAATAGGATCAACGGACCCATTATTATCAAAATCTTTTGCGTAAATGGTGACTGGCTCATCAACAGAAGCCTTATATATAGAATTCCGTCCGAGGTTGCCCGCGATGTAGTCAATGTCCCCATCGTTGTCAAAGTCTCCGCCCGAAATACTATTCCACCAGCCGGCTGAGTTCTCCAACGTCAACAGTGTAAATGATTTTCCCCTGTTGTTAATAAAAAACGTTATGGGCATCCATTCTCCCACCACTACCAGATCTGCCCATTCGTCATTATTTACATCAGACCAAATAGCTGATGTCACCAACCCTGTGCCACCAAGCACGGAAGAGAACTTCGCTGTCTGATTATCGAATTTCCCATCGCCCCTGTTGACCAGCAGATAGCTCTCGGGTGCTTCCGGATAACGCATGGGAACAACCCTCCCGCCTACAAAGAGATCAAGGTCTCCGTCCCGATCGAAATCATTTGCCACCACACAACTTCCACTGTTGGTAAGCTCTGGCAAAGCACTGGCATCATACTCGAATTTTCCTTTCCCGGAATTCCTATAGAACCGATCCTGGTAATTGATTTTGTCTCCCTTAAATTCAGAGCTTCCGCTGACGCAGTAGAGGTCCTGATCTCCGTCATTATCGGCATCAAAAAGAAGAACACCCATGTCTTCCGCTACCTTTGCCTGAAGGGAATCTGTTTTAAAGGAACCGTTGCTCTGCTGTAGAAAAATTTTAGCCCGTTTGCCGGCAGATCCTCCAATGATGAAATCATCGAGGCCATCACCATTGACATCACCAACGGTGAGACCAGGTCCACCCTGTGAGTGTTTGTGCGGTAATAGAAATTGTCCCTGGAGAAAATCAACAAACTCCTCCTCCCGATGTCGATATTGTATACCGAGTGCTTTATGAGATTCAGTTAATCGAGTGGCAGCAGGTGTATGGAGAGCAGGAGATGCCACTGCATCACTCTTCTTCACCAGGATTGTTTGATCAACAGGAATATTTCGTATGACCTGAATCTTCTCACCTGGCCATAATACTTTGATTGAATCAACTTTACCGGACGGCACTCTCCCAAGACCAACGTGTTCGATGTTTTCTACTGTAGATTTATATCCTCGTATCGTCTGGTGTTCCGCATAATGAATCTGCCCCGCAGCATATACGGTGATCTTTGCTCCATAGGCTTCCAGGTTGCCCCTTTCGCCCGCGAGTTTGATTCGCAGAAAATGGTTTTCGCTTCGCGCTTCGTCCGTAATAAGATCATTGCGATAAACAAACGCTTCATCGTTGATATTGTTGGTTACCAGATCCAGATCTCCATCGTTGTCAAAATCAGCATAAGCAGCTCCATTCGAATAGGATGGCTGATCCAGGCCCCATTCCTTCGCCATGTCAGTAAAGGTCAGATCACCATTATTCCGGAAAAGAAAGTTGGGTTTTAAAACACCCGGGAGCTTTTCCACTTCCTGACGAATGGCATTCATTCTGTTTTTATCGGTAGCAAACATGGCAAGCTCTTTACCGTAGGCAATAAAATCCTGGTCTGTAACGTCTTTGCGATAGCCATTGCCTACAAACAGATCGCGGTAACCATCGTTGTCAAAATCAGCAAACAAGCTGCTCCAACTCCAGTCGGTGGCGTAAATACCTGCCAAATAACCGATTTCACTAAACGTATTATTACCGTTGTTGAGCTGCAATACATTCCGGATGTATTGATATTCATACCCCTTTTCACGAAAAAGCCTGAAGCGATCGTAGCCAACAGTTGAGAACATGGTCTTTTGACGCAGGTTATCATCAGGTAGCATATCCAGCACAACGATATCATTCAATGCGTCATTGTTGATGTCGGCTATATCGATACCCATTCCGTTCTGTTCCTCATGTTTGAGCATGGAGCTGATGCTATTAACAAAATTACCTTTACCTGTATTGATATACAGGTGATCATTGGACATGAAGTCGTTGGCTATATACAGGTCAGGATACCCGTCTCGATTTATGTCGTTAACTACAATACCAAGTCCCCAACCCTCTGCCTGAACGCCAGTTTCCAGGGATACATCTTTGAAAACAGGGAGTCCTTTAACCACGCCTTCATTACGATAGAATTTATCGACACTCTTGCCGGTGCCATCGTTTCGCAGTCCCATGATTTGGTTCCGGTTATACGATTCGAGGGCATTGGTAAGCATGTACATGTCGAGATCACCGTCCAGGTCGTAGTCCAGAAAAGCGGCCTGGGTTGAATAACTGGAATCGGCCAGGCCAACTTGGGCAGCAACCTCTTCAAAAACTGGAACACCGTCTCCATCAGCACCTTTATTGAGGAATAAAAGATTAGGCACTGGTAGCTTATTTGTATGCGGTTGAATCGTGGATACGTAAATATCCAATAATCCATCCTGGTTGATATCGACCATGGATACGCCTGTACACCACACATTCGTTTTTACGGAAGCTCTTTCTGTGATATCCTCGAATTCAAAATTACCGTTGTTCAGGTATAAAGTGCTTGACACCATATTACCTGCAAAAAATATATCACTTAACCCATCGTTGTTTATGTCACCAACACCAACACCCGCGCCATTATAGATGTATTCAAAACTTAATACATTAAAACTGTCTGATTCGGCTAACTTGTTATTGAAAGAAATTCCGGTATCCGAAGATGGAAGCAATTGAAATAATTTTTTCTGATTAGTCTGGACGCAACCAGGCAATAGGATTACAAGCGCTAACCCGAAAAAAATATGGATCCGGATAAACGACAAAACGTTCAGAGCGCTACACGTTTTCACTACAAGCATACGAGCAGGGATATTAAGCATCAACTGTATTTAAACATTAAAAGGAGCGAGACCATGCTCGCTCCTTTGGAAAAACGATTCAACTATTAACTATCCGTTTTTTACCAGCCAGGATTTTGATCGGCTTCTGTTAGAATTGCGTTTTGGTTAATTTCCTGCTGTGGTATTGGCGCCAATAAATGTTTTTCAGCCATGTAAGAAATAGGTTCCGGAATTACTGCAGGTATTTTTCCTAAACTTCTCCAGCGAAGGATGTCTCTGTTTCGAATCTGTTCGCCTGCGAGTTCAACCCTTCTTTCATGAACAATGGCCCGGAAAACTTCATTTGGAGAATTCGCGGGATAATTAGCCGTTGGGTACTCCGGCATTTCAACACCTACTCTTGATCTGACTTCATTCAGCAAAGCAATAGCACCATCAGCACCATTGTCATTTCCCAGGGCATTTTGAACTTCAGCCATGTTCAACAGTACTTCAGTATAACGCATGACACGCATATTGATTCCTGATCGCTGATCTTCGTTTTCGGCCTTATAGATTTTCTGATATTTCTTCCAGCCCCAGTTTTCCAGCACCTTTGTTCCATTAAAGTACGAGTCTCCTATAAAGTAGAAACTATCGTTATACCGGGGGTCGTCCTTGGCATCACCATTCGCTACTTTCTCATACTCGGCCATCAAAGTACCTGATGGAATAAGGTTTCGCCAAGCATTTGGACCATATTCCTGTCCGCGGAAAGTGACTTCCGTGCTCGTTCCTTGTCCTGACGCATCCCAGCTTGATCCTCCATTGGCTTCCGTAAAAGCAACTTCAAATAAGGACTCTACATTGTACTCATTTTCTTCTCTGAAATTAGAAAGGTATGGAACCGTTTTCCAGCCTGTAGCTGGGTCAGAGAAAGCACCGCCATCAATGATAGCTGCCAATAACGGTTCTGCCAGATCATAATCACCGCGTTGCATATGAACGCGCGCCAAAAGGTTTTGAGCTGCTTCTTTGCTTGCTCTTCCCCGGTCAGTTGCACCATATGCTGCCCTTAATGGAAGATTGGTTACGGCAGCCTCCAGGTCATCGATGATCAAACTATATACCTCTTCATCGGATACCCGAGGCTTATCCTGGCCAATAGCGGTTGCATACGTGTCCATCAATGGCACTCCACCGAATACAGTCACCAGGTCGAAATAAGCTAGCGCCCGCAGAAATTTTGCTTCGCCTACTACACGCAATTTCAATTCTTCCGTAACGTTTTCAGACGCGTTAGGTGCACCTTGAATTACCTGATTGGCCTGATGTATAAGTCTATACCATCCACGCCAAACCTGCATGAGTACGCCATTGGAAGCATCGTGTGTACCTGTTAATAATTGTGCCCGGTGTGTTTCAAGCTGTCCTCCGCCAGATGCCACATCGTCACCCCTCATGTCATGTAAGAAAAAATACTCACGGCAAAAAAGATCGAGACTTTGCAAGCTTGAGTATACTGCATTTACTGCGCCTACGATCTGAACGCCATTCCTGTAAAACGAATCAGGTGTGAATTCATTGGGATTTGACTTGTCCAATATATTGTCGTTACACGACAATGTGAACGCCATCATCCCGATCAGTGTTAATATTAATTTTCTTTTCATTTCAATTACTTTATAATGATTGAATGGAATTGTTTAAAATCCGAGTTGTACTCCAACTACAATACTCCGTGCCTGCGGGAACTGCCCGTAGTCAACTCCCTGGGTAAGCAGTGGCGTGGTACCATTCATACCGTTATTCCGGTTACCAATCTCGGGGTCGTAACCGCTCTTATACTTCGTAATGGTCAGCAGGTTTTGCATGGTAGTATAGACTCTGAGTCTTGTCACTGCATTCTTGGTGGCAGAACCTACAGACGAAAAGTTATATCCCAGCGTAAGGTTCTTCACTCTGAAATAGGAGCCATCCTCCACAAAGCGATCAGAAGCTCTGGAATTGCCATTGGGGTCACCCGATACAGCCCTGGGAACGTTGGTATCTGTATTTTCAGGAGTCCATCTGTCTAACACTGCTGTTCCCGCATTGAATAACCTGCTCATACCTTCCAGATCATATTTTACAATGCTATAAATCTCGTTTCCGGAAACGCCCTGCAAAAACAATGATGCATCAAATCCCTTCCAATTCGCAGAGAAATTTACTCCGTAAGTAAAGTCAGGAAGGAAGTGACCGACATTAATTTTATCCTCACTATTCAACAATCCATCCCCGGTAACATCTTTAAAGCGAATATCACCAGGTCGTGCATTGGGTTGCATAGCAGTTGATTCCCCCTCCTGAAAAATTCCGTCCACTACATAGCCATTGAAATAACCGATTGGCTCTCCCACTTTCGTAAGGGTTAAGTTATCTCCATACCAATCGCCCTGCGCGATGGTTGTACCTTCATCACCCAGACTAATCACCTCGTTCTTGACAAACGAGATATTTCCTGAAGCATTGAAAGTAAAGTCACCTTGAACTTTTTCATAACCAAGTTCGAGTTCAACGCCTTTGTTCTCAACTTCTCCTACGTTGTCGAATGGTGCTATATCATATCCATAAGACAGCGGAGTCGGGCGCTGAACAATCATATCTTTTGTCCGGCTGTTAAAATATTCAACTGATAGCGTAAACTGATTGTTCAGAATGCCCATGTCCACTCCAATATTGGTCATGTAAGTAGACTCCCAATGCAACGTTGGATTAGCCAATGAACGGATAGTATAACCGGTTACAGGTGCACCGCCAAGTTGATAGATCTGGTTACTGGATATGGTGGATATCCAGGGATAATCTGCGTTTGTGTTAGTACCGGTTGTGTTATTACCCGTAACTCCATAGCTGGCCCGAAGTTTCAGATCACTTACCACTTCATTGTTTGCCAAAAATGATTCTTCACTGATCCGCCATCCGGCAGATACTGCGGGGAAATTACCCCATCGGTTGTCGGGGCTGAATCGCGAAGATCCATCGCGTCTGAAAGATGCCCCGATCAAATATTTGCCATTAAACTCATAATTCACTCTACCGATATAGGAGATCAACGCAGACTCTGTCTTGTTTCCGTTGAAACCTACTCCGGACAAACCAACAGGTTCCGTTATTTCATTGGATATCGCATTCTCACCATTTCCGGTGATCTGTGAAAAATTATTGGTTTGCTGCTCGGCCACTACCGTTGCATTGATAGCATGCTGTCCAAAAGTTTTGTTAAAAGTTAACTGACTGGTAAGAAGTACGGATGTAAAGTGCTGGCGATTCTGATTGATCTGCGCAGCCGCTCTGTTGGAATATCCATTGGTGCTGTATGCCGGTGAGTGGCTTCGCTGGGTGTAATCTACATAGTCAACTCCTGCCTTGAACCGGTAACTCAGAAAATCAAAAATTTTAACGTCTACATAGGCATTGGCCAGCAATTTTAACCGTTGCTGATTTTGTTTGTCTTGTGTAGCTATTCTCACCGGGTTTTCAGGATCTGAACCGTCTACTGACTGAGCACCAAAAAATCCCCCGAAGTTGTCTGGATTATATACCGGGAAATAAGGAGAACTCCGGAACATATGTTGCAGTTGTGTTCTTCCACCAGCCTGCTGTTCAATTTTCCGTTCATCATAGGCAACATAGAAATTCTGACCTACCGTTAATCTTTTAGATACATTATGGTCCGAATTGATCCGGGCGTCACCGCGTTGATATCCGGTACCCAGCATAATTCCTTCCTGCTCAAAATATCCAAGGGATGCAAACATTTTCGATGAAGCTGATCCACCTGATAATTCAACTTTGTGCTGTTGAATCCGGCCGGTTCTGAACATCTCATCCTGCCAATCGGTGTTGGTTTGGCTGAATGTCTGTGATGTCTGTGAATTGATCGGCAGACCCATTCCTCCCAATTCAATTCTGTCCGGAACACTCACACCAACTACACGATCAGGCACTCCCGAAGCAGCCGGATCATTAGTTTCATTAAAATAAATATCAGCATTGGTCATCAAGTCAGTAGCAAAATCAACGTATTGCTCCGTATTTAACAGATCCAGTTGCTTCCACGGCTGCTCAACGCCATAGTAGCTGTCAAAGTTTACACTGAGCTTTTGATTGTTAGATCCGCTTTTTGTCGTGATGATCACCACGCCATTAGACGCTCTGGACCCATAGATCGCTGCAGCACTGGCATCTTTCAATACATCAACTGACTGGATGTCTTTGGGATTAAAACTATTCAAATCTGAAGTGGGGAATCCATCTACTACAAATAAAGGATTGGCGTTATTAATAGTGCCCACTCCTCTTACTCTGATAATCGGAGCTTCGCCAGGCGATCCATTATTAACGACTGTCACACCTGCTATTCTGCCTTGCAAAGCCTGGCCCACGTTTACCACGGGTTGAGCGCTTATCTCTTGGGCGGATACGGATGAAATAGCACCTGTTACCGATGCTTTCTTCTGCGTACCATAACCCACCACGACAACTTCACCCAACTGTTGGATATCTGCTTCCAACATAACGTTAATTTCGGTTTGATTACCAACCACAACTTCTTTGGAAAGGTATCCGATAAAGCTTATCACGAGGATAGAGCCAGCATCTGGTACACTGAGAGAAAACTTGCCTTCTGTATCGGTAGTTGTTCCTAACGCGGTTCCTTTTATCAAGATATTTGCTCCGGGAATTGCATTTGATTCCGCATCCGTAACACGACCTGAAACCTGTATATCTGCTTCCTGTTCATACGATGAACTATGGGCGGACTTTGAATCAGCGTCAGGATCAGGATCATCAGTACCATTTATAATGGAAGCCGACCCGTCAATAGCTGTGGCAATGGGGGAATCAGAGGAAGCAGATAAAATGGAATATGTGGATTTATTAACTTTTCTGTACGTTAATCCAACAGGAGTCAATACAGTGTTCAATGTCTTTTCAACATTGTTGCTGTAGGAAACCTTTCCGACTATCTCTTTGCCTTCGATCACTCCGGATTCATATATAAAAGAGATTTTAAAATGAGCCTGAATTTCCGGCAGGACATCATGCAAAAAGCGTCTTCCCTGGCGTGAATGGTTATCTGTATTCTTGGCGTCAGCATACATATGTTCCTGAGCAGTCGCCAATTGCACAACACTTAAAAGTGCTATGGTAAACCAGCACCATTTTAAGTAGCGGTCAATCAAGTAATGTTTCGTCATAGTTTGTTTGGTTAAAGTTTATTTAAAGGGTATTAGTTGCTTTTAGGGGATATGGTAACTGCTTGCCCTTGTTTCTCAACTTTGAGATCGAGAGTTTCACCAATGGCATACAGAATCTCATCTACGGTAGCGGCTGATATTTCACCTGAGAGTTCTCTGGTCGCAAGTGTGGGGTCTGTGAAGGTGACCGACAGACCGTAGGTTTCATTTAATAAAATGGATATATCCTGCAGCGGGGTACGATCAAAGAATAGTCTGTTTTCAACCCAGGATGTATAGTGCTGTTTGTTGACACTCTGCGTTGACAATATCTTATTCTTTACTGTGGCGAGATCACCGGGTTTCAAGAAGAGTGCTCGTGTACTATCGATTCCGCCAAGTTCAAGTTTCACCTTACCTTCAGCAAGCATGACTTCTGAAGCGGACTCACGTGTTTTTATATTGAACTTTGTACCCAGTACTTCAACATTAAGCTGACTAACGCCATGCACAACAAACTTCTGATGATTTTTCGTGTGGGTTACGGAGAAAAAGCCTTCTCCTTCTATCCACACTTCTCTGGGGGAACTTTCGTTCCAATGGCTGGCATATCTGAGCACCGAATTGCCATTGAGTACAACGGTTGATTGATCAGGCAGCGTGACAGCAAGCTGTTCTCCAAAGCCAGTGTGGATTTCCCGCAAGCCATTTGAGGACCTGTAATACCCTATTGAAACTATCGCGATGAGTAACAGTGTAGCTGCAACTTTATAGAGCACTGGTCGCTGCCATGTGGATTTGCGTGTATAAACTTCCTGCCTTCGGATTTCGCTTTTGATAGCAGAAAACATTTCCAGTTCAATGTCTTTTAACTCCTCCTCGGTATGGTCTGTGGGAAGGTTGGTATTCATCTCAGCGTCAGACCAGATTTTTTCCAGTAGTGCGATTTCCTCAGCAGTCGCTGTACCCGATTTATATCGCTTAATCAGTTGGGCTAATTTTTCTTGATTCATGTTCTATACATATTGAGAGATCTGCTCTCAATAGGTAAGACGGCTGACAGGGTGGGACATCCTAAAGGTGTCTTTGTTTTTTTCTGGACAACGTCTCCTGCAGGCAGGCTTTCAGAACGAACGTTCCTAAAAGTTTTTTGAATTACGGATTTGAGAAGTATTCAGGGGTAAGGGTACTATTACGATAGAAAAATAGCCAGGCGAATACGGAGTTTTTTTACCGCCTGAGTGATATGGTATTCAACTGCTTTGGAAGACAATTGTGTTTTTTCGGCTATTTCATCATTGGTGTACTGATGAAATTTGCTCATTCGAAATACCATCCGGGTTTTCTCCGGCATTTTCTTCAGCTCTTCGCTAATCACACTCATTCCCTCATTGAAAATGATGATATCATCCACAGCATGACGCTCTTCGGAAAAATCTTCAAGTGCAATCTGGTGATGTTTTTTCCTGCATGCTACACTGTCAAAGTGGTCATAAATTTTATTCCGTAACGCCCTTACCAGGTAAGCTTCTGTGTTTTCAACTTGTCTGACCTCACGTCTATTTAACCATAGCTTTACAAATACATCCTGCACTAACTCCTGTGCCTGTGTTTTATCACGGAGATAGTTATAGGCAACAGCATATAACTTCTTCCAGAAGGTCTGGTAGATCTCTGCAAACTTTGCTTCAGATAAGGTTTCAAATGAGTTTTTGTCACCCATGTTAGTCCAATTGTTGCGAAGTGGAGTTAGTGGTTGCGCACCAGGAATAAATGTCTTATATACAATTATAGGCGATCAACAATTAAAAATCAAGCTGCATAAAAGATGTGCAATCGTTTGCTCACACATGGTCAAACGTTTGAACAAGAAAACGCAGAAATTGGGCCTACCAAGGCCTATTTCAGTCTTTGGTAAAGGTGCTGGTCAATACGGATGAAATATATTTTTCAAAAAAGGAGAAGAATTTGGCCTTATCGGATCGGGGTTAATGATGCTGCAAAGCCCCCAAGTCGAAGAATCTTCACGTCCACTTTTGTAGTATTGTCAACGACAAGGTATTGTGTTACAAAATCTCTGTCGTGAATGCCATCAGAAATAAGCGTTAATTGATATTTAGTACCCTCGGATAAAAAATCAAATCGCAATGATTTCTGTTTTTCCTTTATCTCACCGTTGGCTCCTCCAACATACCACATGTCGCCTTTACTGCGTGCGATAATGATGTCCTGCCCCGGATACCCTTCCACGAGTTTTATGTCATCCCATGCGTTGGGTACATTCTTCAAAAATGTCTTTGGCGCGTCCGGAAGCTCATCATACCCTTCAGGTCGGTCAGCCATATGTTGCAGTCCAGACTCAAACAAGACACTCAATGCAAGTTCGTGGGCAAATGAAGTGACATGCGGATGTTGCGAATTGGTAAATGTGACCGGTGTATAATCCATCGCACCTATCACGTTACGCGTAAATGGTAAAATGGTATTGTGGCTTGGTGCACCCATGGTAAAAAAGGGTACATTGTTATACCACTCTGCTCCCATCACTCCTTCATAAGTCATCAGGTGCGGATAAGTCCGAGCCCAACCCCGTGGCACAAGGCAACCGTGAAAATAAACGAGCAACTTGAATTTGGCAGCATCTTCGAGAATGTCAAGATAGTAAGCGATCATGTTCTGCTTCTCACTTTCGAAGAAATCGATTTTCACTCCGGCAAAGCCCATCTTCTGAAGCTTGTCAAACTCTACCATTCTGTTTTCGTGTGTCAGCATTCTATCCTTAGGTGTTGCAAGAACCCATGTATGGGCTCCACCGGAGTTATACCACAACAAGGGCTTCACTCCTTTTGAAAGAATGTAATTAACCGCATCCTGCAATTGTCCTCCGTTGCCCATGGTGTCCCATTCCCAGTCGAGTAGTGTGTACGGCCAACCCATGCGTGCAGCGAGATCAGCAAAACTGCATACCACCTGATAATCTTTTGTACCGTGATTATTTGACCAGTAGTTCCAGGAAACCAAACCAGGCTTTATCCATTCCGTGTCTTTCATCACTGATGGAGGAGACACATCGTCTACTAAGGTAGACTCTACAATGTCTGCAAGAGTACCCAATATGATAACGCGCCAGGGCGATTTCCAGGGAAGTGTAATCGTTGGTGTTGATTCTCCTTTTCCTCTCCCATCCTTCTGATCCGGAAATGTAATTTTGTAATTCGAGGGATCAGATACATTGCTGAGCTTGGAGCCGCAGTATGTTCTGTTTACGTCTGCTTCATGAAGCAGAAACCAGCACGTGCTGTCGGGTACCTGGAACAGCGCAGGATAGCCCCACTCCTGCTGCTCTGCGTTGTTGCCTTTGGCAACGGTATAAAATCGTTCGTTGGCGGGATTCCACTTCTCGAGCCAACGCTTGGATGGCGGAGGAACAGAATAGGAAGTAAACTCATCTTTCATCACAAACGTACCCTGCTTCTCGGGGAATTCATATCGAAAGGTAATTCCATCATCATAGGCACGGATGATTACATTCAACTTCGCCTTACTGGGATTCTCAAAAGAAGCGACCACTTCATTTCCGAGATTACTGCACTGAGAACGTTTACCGTGAACAGCATGGTATTGCTCCCGTATCAACTGAACTTTCCCGGCTTTCAAAAATTTAAGATTCTTTAAAAAATCCTGATCACTTCGCGCCAATCCCAGATTGATCTGAGGAATAACTTCTGAAAGCTTGCCTTTGTCAGAGTGCGTTATCTTGAGATACCATTCTCCCGCGTCTGCGTTCTGGTGATTTAACAAATCAATCTTTATTTTCTGATTCGGTGATTGAACCGACAATTTCTGTGAGCAAACTAATTGTGGTGCAAGTAAAACGAGTAGCGAAATGAAATAGAGTTTCATACGAGCGCGTGATCAGATGTGTATTTAGTTCTTGAACAGTAATGGTGCAAGCTCGTGCAAGCTTCTTCGCCAGGTCTGAAATTCATGTGCGGTACCTTCTGAAATATAAGAAACTGCGTTGAAGCCCGCTTCCTTCAATGTTATCGCTGCACTCTTAACGCCATCGGGTCTTTCTTTACTTCCGCAGCTGAGAAAGATGAGTTTCACTTTCGATTTGTCCTTGATTTCTTCGGGCTTGTAAATGCCCCCGCTGAGTATTGCATAATGCGAAAAAACTTCCGGCCTGTTCAGGGTAACCATGCGTGTTTCCATCCCGCCCATGGAAAGGCCGGCCATCGCACGATGCGGCTGATCGGCAATCGTTCTGAAGTTCGCATCTACGTAAGGGATTAATTCATCCACCAGCACGGTTTGAAATGCATCTATCTTAAAATCACGTAAACCGCCCCACTTAATCTCATTCGTCATCCCATAGGTCATCACAATTAAGAAGGGCTTGATCTTGCCTTCTGCAATCATATTATCCATAATCAAATTGGCACGTCCTTGATTACTCCAGGCCGTTTCATCCTCACCCCATCCGTGCTGCAAGTAAAGGACAGGATAACGAACCTTTTGATTTTTTTCATAACCAGGAGGGGTGTACACAAATGCCTTTCGGGATGTGCCAGTACTTTTAGAAGGAAAGAGTATCTGCTGCACGTTGCCATGTGGAACATCTTTCAATGCGTAGAAATCCTGATCGTGTGCCGGGATTTCAATGCCACTCTCCCAACGAACAGAACCATAAAAATTCAGTGCGCCCGGATCATTGAATTTTCCGCCATCAATTTTGACATTATAATAATGGAAACCTTCATCCATGGGGCCTGCCGTAGTACCCATCCACGAACCGTCTTCCGCTTTCTCAAGTTTCGTACCTCCTTTTCCACCAAGTCCCAGACTTACCCGGACACTATCGGCTGCAGGCGCGAGAATTCTGAACCGCGCATATCCTTGTGAGTTTACTTGAGGATACTCCTGTCCCGGCTGATTCAATGTCGAAGGTTTGAAGTCTTCCTTGATGGTAGCTTGATTACTTTGTGCGAAGCTCCATGAGCTCATCAGCAAAATGAAAAGTGTCAGTGTAAAATATTTCATAGTGATATTTTATTTAAAAAGTTTTTGGACAATCGTAGTGAGATAGAGTTTGCAATTCATCCATGTATGGCCGCCATCTGAAATAAGGGTTTCATGTTTGATTCCTTTGTCATCCAACACCTTCAGGTATTCGGTGATAACGTTGTATAACATATCCTCCTTGCCCACACCAATCCAGAATAATTTCAATCGCGTATTGGTTTGTGCAGGATCTGTAAAAGCTCCCGCGTTGTTGCGATCGAACTCTTCTTTCAACATGCCCGGTGCAAAGCCACAAACCCACGCTGCCAGCTCCGGATTATTAAGACCGAGATACAACGTTTCTCCTCCACCTCCGGAGAAACCGGCAATAGCCCGATTGTACTTGTCAGCTTTTACGCGATAGTTCTGTTCAACAAAAGGAATGAGATTGTTTAGAAAATCTTTTTTGAACTCCTGCAGGTTCTCCCAGTTACGAAGACTACCGGACGATTTACTGATCGTTGGATAAGCTCGTCCGTAGGGCATAACAATAATCATAGGCTTCGCTTTTCCCTGAGCAATCAGGTTATCAAGTATGGTGTTGGCCCTGCCCACTTTAGTCCATGTCTCTTCCGTATCAGTAGTGCCGTGGAGCAGATAGAGTACCGGATACTTTGTTTTTGTATCGTGCTCATAACCCGGAGGTGTATAAATGACAACCGGTCTTATGCCCAGCTCAGGTGAATTATAGTAACGGTATGACACGGTACCATGTGGAACATTTTGAAGCGTGTGCACAAGCGGTGCAGAACCGGTAATCTCTACCAGACTACTTTGAAATCCTTCGTTGGGAAAAATGGCTGTGTTTCTGGGATCACAAACAGATGTTCCGTCAACGATAAAATGATAAGGATATATGTCCGGTTTAACGGGGCCAAGCGTTACGGTCCAAATTCCGCTGGTGGAATCTTTGGTCATCAGCACCGGAGATTTTTCAATCTGTGTGCTGAGCTTTACTTCTTTCGCTGTGCGTGAAAGAAAACTAAACACTACGGTATTGTCAGGCTTGACAACCGGTGAATTGACCACCGGGCCACCCTGCGGTTGAGCATAAATCTGTGTGGCCAGGATGACGCCAGCACATAGCAGATATGTTTTGAGTAGTCTGGACATAATTGTTTCTTTGTTAATTACCTGATCGTTATTTTTTCCGACTTCAGATTTTTGAGATCGGAACTATTTCCATACAGAATTTCATATTCACCAGAAGCAACTGCCATTTTCGCACTGCTTCTATCGAAGAACTCAAAAGCCGGGGGAGGCAGATTGATCGATGCTGAGCCGGATTTTCCTACCGCTACATTCAATCGCTGAAAGCCTCTGAGTGTCTTAATGGGTCCATCGCTATCCGCCACTTTGCGAACGTAGACCTGAATGATCTCTGTTCCATTTCGTTTACCACTATTTGAAACTGGAATGGTTAGTGTAACGGTTTCATTTTTTTCGATTGAAGTTTTATTCAGCACAGCCTTTCCAATAGAAAACGTTGTGTAGCTCAAACCATACCCGAAAGGAAAAAGCGCATCATTCATAAACCGGTAGGTCCGGTTCTTCATGGAGTAATCTTCAAAATCAGGGAGTTGATCAGAGCGTTTGTAAAATGTAACAGGAAGTTTTCCGGAAGGATTGTAATCTCCAAACAAAACATCTGCTACAGCCTGGCCTCCGGATTCACCCGGATACCAGGCTTGCAAGATGGCTTCACAGCTCTGTGTTTCAGGTGTAAGCGCGATGGCAGATCCTGAACAGTTGACAAAGATCACTTTCTTTCCAGCGGCCTTGAGTGCCTTGAGACAATTGCGTTGCACGGCTGGTAGTTCAATGTCTGTGCGATCGCCACCTTTAAAACCCGGATACGATACCGGCATTTCTTCACCTTCAAGTTTACCCGAAAGTCCACCGACAAAAACTACTACATCAATACCTTTCAGCTTGTTGATCAGGGTAGTGTAGTCAACGTCAACTTCTTTACCGAAGTCAAACTCGATGTTTGCCTGCCAGTTGTTTAACTGAGCAAACCGGATTTCTATTTTGTATTTCTTACCCGCCTCTACTTTGTAGGCTTTGCGTGAAGGCAGCGTTCGCCAGTTGTTATAGGTTGCCAGCGTTTCACCGTTAACAATCAATTCATAGTGGCCGGTTGCTCCTCCCTTGAAAACGATCTCCTCTGTTGTCTTCGCTGTAAACTCCGTTTCATACGTTGCTGAAAATCCTTCCAGCTTTACACCGGAAGCAAATTCATGCTGTCCTGCCGTAGTTTTTTTTATGGCGCTGGTAATCTGTTCAGAAGTCACGATGGCTCCGCTTCGATCCGGACTGTTCCAGTATGTTGCCTTGAAGCCGGGTTTACCTTGCCATGACGATTGATCGAAATAACTCACAGTCACTTTATCTTCTACCAGATCGCATCCTTTGTCGTACAATATCTTTTTAGCGGATAGCTTAGTTTCTATTCCATCCAGAATGCTGATGGTACGAACCGGGGTTCCATTGTAGTTACCCCACAACATCGGTTTATCATTCACATTTGGCCCGATCACAGCAATGGTGCGTGATGATTTTGACAAGGGTAGAATGTTGTTGTTGTTCTGAAGCAATGTCATGGATTCCAGTGCCATGTCAAGTGCCAGTTTCCGGTGCTGTTCATTATTCACAATCGACATTGGAATTTTTGTCCACGGCACTAATGCATCATCATCCATTTCTCCTAAATCGAATCT
>DASXWH010000272.1:0-13115 GCA_036503775.1 Ohtaekwangia sp. | reverse complement strand
GCCCATCTTTTACATAGTTGGATTCAAGGGGAATAAACAGGTTGTTATACTCATCGTCATTAGGCGTGAAGACATTCGGCATGTGCATTACTACATGGCAGTCGCGCTGGAGTACCGTGATCGTATCATGACGGTTGCAGTGAAAGTAACGGGCTTCAACGGAATAGATTCCGGGATCATCAACGGTCAATGATGATTCCGTTGAAAAATCGTTCCATTCCTGCGTTATGTTGCTTCCGGACTGAACCGATAAAGTGATTACATCACCCACGCATAACAATGTATCATCCTCGGGAAATAATTCTTGTGGAAACGGATTGTTCTGTTTGCAATTGGATAACAATGTGCCTGAGCCGTCATAACCAAAAAGGATTAACCAGGTGTGACCGTTCTGACCGGCAGTTGCCGTGAATGTTAGTACGTGTGTTTCCCATGCATTCGAAACCCGTGGCAGTGTATCGACTGCATGCGTGTTTTCAAAAATGCGATAGCTGCTATTGGTGAAGACTACGGGCGCAAAACCCTGCTCTGAGTAAGCTCCGTCAGCAGCATAGGTAAATGTGTACGAATAGGTTTTGCCTGCTTCGAGCGGTTTGTCAAGACGAAGGGCAACACCTTCGCCTTCCGGAGTCCAAGCCGGACTGCCGATCCATATGGCGCGTGTCAGGCAGTTGGAAACCGGAGGAGGAAGGTCTACCGTTGGATTGTTGGGGAGCTTGCCGATCCAGGAAAAATTCACGGGGTCCCATTCCATCATATCGGAAGCATAGCCACGGGGGCTGCATTTGAAGCACGTGTTTTCGATGTCACCGCTTCCTTCATATCTCCCGGGAGAAATGGAAAGAAAACACGAGTCAACAATTTGCTGTGAAATCGCCATGGTGGGACACAACCATAAATACAGAAGAAAACGCCACGTCATTCAGGCTATCGGGATTTGATCAGTAAAAAAACGAAATGACGTGAAGGTGTGCAACTGCTAACATGTAGTATCTGATGGAATTGTATTATGTTGCGGACTTGACCCTTTTCAGATAGACTAAAATTTGACTATCAGTTGAAGAAAAAGAAAGCAGGTTCGTGATTTGGTTTGCTCCGGATTAATTACCCATCGTATGCTTCGCGCTCTTTACGAGTTTTTTTTTGGTGCCCTTTGCGTGAACCATTCATTGATTCATGATCTGCATCCCGAGCCATGAAAATCATGCGCTATGATCATGTTTGCAGTTGGCTCGCTCACATCCGTGATACAAATTCTACTCATGTTCCGCTTCTACGGAGCGACCCATAAATCATCATTCTACATACTACTTCCACTTCGCCAATCACTATTCACTCATCAATAATCGCCAATCCTGCAGCGTTGGATTACGTGTTGGTGAAGCGTATGCCTGGCGCCCTTTGCGGTGTATTTTTCTTTGCGCCCTTTGCGTGAAACCTTCATATTGATTCATGACCTGCATCCCGAGCCATGAAAATCATGCGCTATGATCATGTTTGCAGTTGGCTCGCTCACATCCGTGATACAAATTCTACCCATGTTCCGCTCCTACGGAGCGAACCCAGGGATCAAGATTCACCTACTAACATTCCTTCGTAGATCGCTAATCACCAATTCTGCAGCGTTTGGATTACGTGTTGGTGAGGCTTATGCTTGGCGCCCTTTGCGTTGCATTTTTCTTTACGCGCTTTGCGTGAACTATCCTATTGATTCATGCCCTGGATGTCAAAAAATAAGGAGCCTTAACAGCTCCTTATTTTTTTCTGCTTATTCTACTCGTTTTACGGAAGAAGCAGCTTGCCCTTTGCACTCCGGCTTTGAGTTTTAAAAGCTGTAGTGGCTTTAGCGCGTTCTGTATTGATATTGGGTCGCATCATTTTCTTCATCAGGCTGGTCGTGGTCTGTGTAAGCTGCACAGCCGGACGTCTGCTGAATTCATCGGCTACGGTAATATCGGAGATGTTGGTGTATTGACCATCGGTGATGTCAAACGACTGGGCAACAGGCGGGGGGAAGAAGCCTTCATTTGTATCCCATGGATTCAGGTTATCTAATGTGTATGTTGCTTCGTAAAGTTCCTGGTCATCCTCCGGCTCCAGGTCGCCATCCGCGTAGTCCGCAAATACAACTCCGAAATCCATCGGTTCTATCGTTCCGGAGTAATACGTATAACTCAAACCGAGTTTGCCTTCTTCGTCCAGTATCCACGCGGGTAGAAACGTAACTTCCCAATCATCAGTACCACCATTGGCAACAATGTCCAGTCTGCCGATATGCTCACCTTCCTCATTGAGTACCCAGAGGAACATGTCCATGTCAATATCTTTCGTGAAATCCCAGAGCAGGAATACGCCTCTGCCATCTTCCTGCAGAAGGTTTATCTGGTACTCATCATTGGTACCGATCGTAGCATCTTCACTGGATTCCAGCGTGATGATGATGGTTTCATCATTCTCAAATACAAAGTCTGACCAGATTCTCAATTCGATGTTTGCTGATGTTTCACCGGCAGGAATTACCACTTCTCCGGAAGTTGTCTCGGAGCTTGAAGAGTATGATGCCGATTCGGAATTTACAGCATAATCGTAATAGCGTTCAGGACCCTCAAGTGCAAATACCAATAAGCTATCGACAGCCGTTCCACCCAGTTCATACCGCACGACAACATCACTGGCCGCAGGTGCATCTAACGTAACTTCAATTTCAGTGATATGTCCTTCCAGGGAAGCTTCGGTTTCATCCATCGTAACGGTGGTTATTCCGGAGAACGACACCGTAGGCTGCTCATCATTGTCTTCCAGCGTGATCGTAACATTATCTGCATCACCGATGATGATGTCTTCACTGTTCACATCGTCAATGCTGAGTTCAATGGTCTCGTTCCCCTCATACAGGTTGTCATCGTTGATGTCAATCTCAATGAACGCTTCGGTTTCCCCGGCTTCGATCACCACTTCACCAAAGCTTCCGTTTATCTCATAATCCGAACTGGCGGAGCTGCCTTCTATGGCAGAACCTTCTACATCATAATCAATGGCGATGGGTTGGGAGAATGCTTTGTTCAGAACGATCCTCACTTCGATGGTACCGTCATTTTCATCAACGGTCATATCGTCATCAAAGAAAGTAAGTTCTGCAGGCGAAGGTTTCTCATCGTCCTTGCTGCACGAAGAAATGATCACACTGGTGGCTGCCAGGGCGATCAGGGTAAGGGTTAATAGAATTGATTTTTGCATGACCGTATAGTTAGTTGTTTTGGTTCAGTGTTATTGATAAGCATCATAGAAGACAAAGCTCCAGCCGGTGCACGGATTGAAAAACTCATAGAGTCCTTCATCGAGTTCAAATACATAGGTATTATCACCTTCTGTCAGTGCCTCCAGGTAGATATTAACGTTTTCAATATCGGCATCCGTGTCGGGTTCTCCAAAAATAGAGATGTCGGGTGCAAAATTGAAGACGAGGTTGTTACCCGTTAAGACAGGTGTGAATTCGCGCAGCGCAAACGTGATCGTTCCGTTGTCGTTCTGGATGATGAATCCGATGGCATAAAATCCTCCGTCATAATTATAGTACATCTGCATCGCCAGCGCTCCGTGAATGTCATTGGCAATAGCTTCTGCAGCGGATTGACCATTGTTGAAGATGTATCCCAGGGGACTGATATAAAAATCGGATAACGTGGCAAACGATCTTCCGTTGAGATCAAACAAGGTGCTCTCGAGTACCACATCATCGTTGGCAGACGTAGTGCCTTCATAGGCGTGCACGGTCATGGGATCTGTGCAGATGGTGATCTCCGATTCCGTTAACGTGGTAAGGCGGATACTTTGAATGGAGACGTTCACCCCGACAAACGTTCCGGAGAAAAGGTTATCCAACACAATGGAATCTCCACGGATAATATAAGGTGAACTGAAATCTAATGATTCAAAAACAGCCGGATTTGATTTCCGCACGGCACGGGTAATGTCGATGGTTCGTTTCACATCATCCATGGCCAGGTAGAGCTCGATGTTCCGGTCCGCGTACGTGAGCTTCATGGAAGGAGAGAAGTTATCGAAGTCATCGGCCATGATGTTCAGGTTTTCAGAAACTTCGGTTCCGAGAAACGCGTCATCTTCTCCGGCTTCAGCTTCTTCAAACACAAGCGTGGTAACGGGTATGAAGGTATCCGATTTGCTCGTGAACACCAGCTCACCGGAAGGTGTTTTGTTGGCGTAAAGGAATTCAAACTCGGCTTCAAAGGTGGCGTCATCCAGCTCGAAGAGATAGGCAAAGAAAGAATAGTTCTCGATGATGAGCTCAAGGCCCAGGGAATTGTCGATGCGGTACGTCAGGGTCTGGTCAAAATACTTGCCGTCTTCGGCCCCGAGATCGGTGCGGATATTGACGGTCCGGTCGTCTTCGAATTTCAGGAACACGTAATACGATCCCGAACCATCCACGGGACGGTATTTTAATTTCCAGCCGTTATCGGGAGCGGTCAGGTCTGCCTTCAGGTTGGCGATGGCCTCGGCTACACGCTCATCGGCTGATTTATCAAACTCATTCGTATCATTATCCTGGCAGGCGATGAGTACTAAAAACAGAAGACTATAGATAAGCTTTTTCATGATCACATCCCTTCGTTAAAATTTTTCCTGTATCAGTTCGCGTACTTCCAGCAGGTCCACTTTGGTGTGTTGCTTATAGTGCGCCAACACCGCATTGTATTTTTGCCGGAGTTTGGCGCGACCTTCATTTCGCCTGTCACAATCCGATGTGGTACATCCGGGTTCATCATTGATATAGATGTCGTAGAAATCGGGATGAAACAACAGGAAGGCGACAGTCTCGGCAAAGTCTTCATTGAAGGAGCTGGTGGCATAGGGTGACACGAATCCGCGTTCCAGTGCTTCTGCGTTTGACAACGTATACCAGGAACCAGACGAAGTGTAACCTTCCGGAGAAATGGTTTGCCAGTTGGGAGGCAGGTTGAAATTCTGGTGCACGATGTGTGCAAACTCGTGGTAGATGGTACCGAGTTGCCGGAATACCCATTGCTGATCACTCGGATCGATATTGTTGACTTCCGTGAGCGTTATCCGTGCACCGGCATCGGCTGTTCCCAGCGTTACGGTTCCATCCGGATTGTAAATGAATGAGCCGATGAACACCATTTCGGCCGGAACGAAGTCTTCGAAAAATTTACGGCCGTTGGGAACGTTGATGAACGGTTCGATCCAGTATTCGGTAAGGAAATCGAGCATCGGAATAACCAGGTCACGCTCCGGTGGTGTTACACGTTTCCCGGCTTCAACATACCGGTCAACGTACGTGTACCGCACAGCCACTCCGTATTTGTCGGTGAAGTTCTCCTGAATATAAATATCCAGCGGGTCATCAGACGTTGGATTTTCTTTTATGGGTTTGTTAACATCGTCTTCCGAGCACGACAGTACGGGCCAGAGCAGCAACGCTATCAGCACGGAGGTGAGGTATGATTTTATGCGGGTGTTCATAGGTGTCATAAACATACTGCGGTTAACGTGGATTAGGTGTAAGTCCGGCAACATCGATCGCAGCCTGTGGTATCTGCATGATTTTCCGCAGGTCTTCGCTGGTCAGTTGCAACGTACCTCCGGGCATAAAATGTGACACCGGCAGGTTGAAGCGTTTGATATCAAACCAGCGCAGACCTTCGTGTATAAATTCTTTTCTTCTTTCTTCAATGATATAGGTGAAGGTGGCCTGGAAGTTATTGCTGATACCATAGTAGTTTTTCAATGCGGTGAGGGTAACGGTGGGCTCATTTTCATAACGCATGTCCACCAGCACCTGCAGGTCAGCCACCGCGAGGTTGAGTTTGTTTTGCAGGGCATAACATTCGGCCCGGTTCAGTAATACTTCTTCACCGCGGAACAGCGAAGCAATGGTGTAATAAAGTCCAACATTGGAAGTTAAGCTGGAGCGTTCAAAGAGAAATTCATTCTTGGCCAATGTCCATCCGCTGCCGCGGAGATAAATCGGATATTGCTGATCAACCCGTACATCATTCTCGTCCCACGGATTACTGCCATAGAATGAGCTGATCATGTTGGGGCTTGGCCAGTACCCTACATTCACCGGGAAATTGGTGATTTGCCGGCAGACCAGCAGGTTGCTGGCGTCTGTAGGATCGGAGTATTCTTTGATAAAGGCATCGGCATTGGCGGTTTGATCCAGCAGTTCGCGGATGTCTTTTATGTAGAGGTATGGATCGGAGTCAAGCAGCTCTGAGCTATACTTGATGCAGTTATCGAGGTCGCCCTTGAACAGGTAAAAGCGGGATGCAAAAGCGAGCGCGGCTTCGCGGTTGAAATGATATTTTCCGGAGTTGGCGTAATAGGAGGGATCAACGAGGTCAAGGCCTTCCATCAGATCCGCTTCTACTTTTTCAAAAACTTCCTCTACGGTTCCACGGGTATATTTTTTTACAAACTCGGTTTCAGGCTCCGTCACATACGGGATGCCCGGATCTTCATCAGCCGTTTCGGGATCATAGTGTTTGGAGAACAAGCTCACGAGCATGAAGTGGCCATAGGCACGGGTGAGGTACGCTTCACCGGCAACGGCTTTCTTTAGGTCGCGGTCGCCCGGGAGTTCGTCAATGACGGCCAGCACTTCGTTAGCCGCTGCAATGGCTTCATAGGTGGTTGTCCAGAAGTTGGCAGGTGTATCCTGGTTGATGCTGGTGATCTCATCCCACATATAGGATTGGATGTGTTCGGTAAGAATGGTGGTGCCGGTAGTGTAGGTTACATTGTCGCCCATCCATTCGGTAAAGGTATACGCTCCGTTGGAGTAAGCGCTCGTGAGCAGCTGGGCTGCTTTCTCCGGGGAGTCCAGCTCTACGCGGTTATCCGGATTTGTTTCCAGGAAGCTGTCACACGAAGCTGCACTGGTCAGGGTAAGTATTGCGATGGATATTTTTCTGATCATGTTCATGGCTGTCGATATTAGAATCCGATCGTAATGGCTGTGGTGATAAGTTTCGGCTGCGGTAACGCAACACCCCCCGAGGAGAAGAACTCCGGATCCTGCCCGTTCAGTTTTTTGTCGGAGTAGAGCAGCCACAGGTTCTGTCCTTCTACGGAAAGCTGTGCATTGGTTGCTCCGATCTTGTTCATCCAGCGGGACGGAAAAGTATAGGCGAGTCTCACCGACTTTAATCGCACATAGGATCCATCGGCTACGCGAACCGTGCTTTTATTATAGAGGTCATAGGCACTGAGGATCTCCGCATTGCCTGCACTCTCCAGTACCTGCTTGTCGAGAATAACCGGAATGTCTGTTATCAGCTCATCACCGGGAACTACCCAGCGGTTGATGAAGCTTTTGGATAACGAATTGAAATCCGTGTACCGTGGGCTGAACGCATCGTCAAGCCTGATCTTGTAATCAAACTTGAAGGAGAAGAAAACCGTGAAGGAAAAATTCTTGTAGGTGAATATGTTGTTGAACCCACCGGCCCCGCGGGGCTCTGCCGGACCTTCATACTTCAATATGCTGGTCAGGTTATCCCGGTCCTGCAGGTCGTAGAAGAATACAGGCTGGCCTTCTGCGTCTTCGAAGGTAGGTATACCATACTGATTCAGCCCTGCGAATTTCGTGGAGAACAAAGCGCGTCTGGGTCCACCCAATACCGCAGCACCTCCCTGCACAATAGCATCTGCGATACGGGGCGTATAATCAAGTCGCGTAATGCGGTCATGCGTGTAGCCGATATTAAAGGACGTAAGCCAGCTGAAATCCTTGAACTTCACGTTCACCGTGTTGATTCCGAATTCAAACCCGTTGGCTTTCATGTCTGCGTAGTTTCCGTTCTTGAATTCCTTTCCGCCAATACCACCGGTTTGATACGGCCCGATGAGATCGTAACAATCCCGGGTATAGAAATCCACCGTACCGGAAATCCGGTTGTTATACAGGCTGTAGTCAATGCCCACATTGAACTCTTTCAATTTCTCCCAGGTGAGATCGCTGTTGGTCAGATCTTCGATGAAGAGGTAGGTTTCCACATCGGTAGGCCGGAGCGTAACACCGGATTTCAGGTTGAGCAATGCACTGGTATTCGGACCGAGGTTAGCCGTAAGACCATACGTTGCCCGCAGCTTCAGGAAATCAAAGCTGTCCAGGTTGAAAAAGGATTCACGATCGATATTCCAGGCACCGCTGACGTTCCACGTAGGCAGGTAGCGGGCGTTTTTACTTTTACCCAGGCGGTTGGTACCATCGTATCGTAAGGTTCCGTTGAAGATATATTTTTCATTGAAGGAATATCCGGTGTTGATGAAGAGGCCGGCAAAGCGCTCATGATCTTCTCCCAGTGCATAGGTACTGATACCCTGTTGTTGCAGGAAGTCGATCATGGCCGGATCGGTATTCACTACACCACCGTTTTCATAGACCACGCCAATACCATCGGCTCTGCGGCTGGTGCGGTCAGCATATTTCAGTTCCATCCCGGTCAGTACGCTGATGTTATGGACATTGTCAATGGTATGTGACCAGTTCAGGCTGTTGCGTGTGTAAAAATACCGGAGGTTGTCATCGCTGACGTTATTAAAGCCGCCTTCCGGCAAAACAATTCTGGGCTGGGCTGTAGGATCACTTGGGTCTTTGTACAACAGCGGATTGGAATCCTGAATATACTGGGTGTCATCCGAGCGATACGCTTCTGCCTGGTTGGACCACTCGTGAATAACGTGTTCACGTTTGGTCGCGGCATAGCGCCCTTGTATAACACTCTTGAAGGTAAGGTTGTTTCGGATGTTATAGCTCAGATCCGTTTGTGCGGAGATATCATTTACGGTGATGTTGATGAAGTTGAGACTGAGCTCTTCGAGAATATTGAACGGTGTATAATTTCTTCTGAAATACTCCAGGCTCCCGTTGTCATCATACGGCCGGATAGACCGGCTGGTATTGAGAGCGTAGCTCAGGGGGTTGATATCAAAATCTCTTTTGTAGCGGCCGGTGATCGGATCAAAGTCACGGTTTTGTGTACCGGGGGCTTGTTGTTCACGGTAGTTTCCGGTGAGCTTCAGATCCAACGAGAGTCGTTCATTGAAAAAGAAGGTGCTCTTGGCGGTTCCGGAATATCGCTTGACATTGTCTGCAATAGATTGCCCGTTATCATTCATATACCCGAATGAAAAGTAGCCGTTGTATTTATCGTTGCCCGTGGTAAGGCTTACCGAATGTTGTTGCTGCAGGGAATAATCTTTGAAGAGAACATCGAACCAGTCGGTGTTGGCATTTTCATACTTGTTGAGAAATTCTTCGTTCAGCGATCCGTTCACACCCCACGGAATTTCGTGCGCGGAGATCATGGAAAACATTTTTCCCATGGCACCGAAGTTCTGGGCTTTCACGGAGGTGGTGATGTCAATAAGTCCCTTCTCATACATTTCGCGGTAGATAGACATCTCATCCCCGGAATTGAGAATGTCGAACTGGTTATAGGTAGGGCGCAGGTGAAAGGAAAAATTTCCGGTGTAGTTAACGCGGGGCTGTCCGCTCTTGCCGCGTTTGGTGGTGATAACGATCACACCGTTTTTAGCCCGTGTACCATAGAGCGCGGTGGCGGAGGCATCTTTTAATACCTGGAAGGATTCAATGTCATCCGGGTTAAGACCCGCAATGGAAGAGGAGGTAAGGGTATTGGCATTCCCGGTGATGATGTCATCAGCGGTAAGCTGATTCAAGTCTTCAAGGATAACACCATCAACGACCATGAGGGGTTGCGTATCACCATTGATGGAGGTGTTACCGCGGATGCGCACCTTGGGATTTGTACCAAACGTTCCGGACACGTTGTCCACGGTTACTCCGGCCACGCGACCTTCCAGCATCTGGCTGGCATCGGTGAGGCCGCTGCTTCGTACATCGGCAAGCTTCACACTGACGGCAGCACCGGTGAAGATCTTCCGGTCAACTTCCTGGAATCCGGTGATGACCACTTCACCCAGTTCGGTGGCATCGGGCTCCAGGGCAACATTGATAACGGTACGCTGGTTTACAGCAACAACCTGTGTGGTATAACTGATGTAGGAAAAAGAAAGTGTATCCGTGCCGGAAGAAACCGTGATCGAGTAGACGCCATTGGCATCCGTTACGGTACCCACGGTTGTGCCGGGAAGGGTAACGTTAACACCCGGAAGTTCGGTACCATCTTTGGATGAAGTTACTTTGCCCGATACTTTAAACTGGGCACTCAATTGTAAAACTCCAAAGCACAGGACAATGGCTGGAAGTAAAAATCTCATCATACGAAGACGGTAAAAAAATCTTGTAAGGGTTTTAACAAAGGGCGAATAATCCGATTGAGATCATCAACTGATGCTACTTTACACAGTGGGTCTGCTGTGCAGTTTATAAAGAAGCTAGTATAATCAGAGGGAGTACAATCTTACCATAGGCACCACATATTCAGTCTACTAAATTTACGGATTTAACATCTAACTACAAGGTCAGTTTGATATTAGTAGCCGTATTTTGGGTTAACGGATAGGAAACGTGATAATTGTCTGATATCCTCAAATAGAATTCATAAAGCTGATCATTTTCTGGCGAGTCTGAGCTTCGGGTAACGCACCCATGCCCCCCTTTAAATTGTCGATCAGGTGATGCGGCTTGGATGTTCCCGGGATCACACACGTGATAGCCGGATGTGATAAAATGAATTTCAGAAAAAACTGCGCCCAGCTGGAGCAATCCATTTCAGATGTCCAGGAAGGAAGTTCCTTCCCCTTAACACGTTGAAATAAAACACCCTCCTCAAAAGGTTGATTGACCAGTACCGCGACTTTTCTTTCCTGCGCCAGCGGAAGTATCCGGTTCTCCGGCTCACGGCTGGCTATGGAATAATTAAGCTGAATAAAATCGATCGGGTTATCGCGAATGATCTTTTCCATCGCGGGTAATGCTCCTGCCGTATAATGGGTGATACCGATGTATCGGATCTTGCTTTCTTCTTTCCATTGACGAAGGGTTTTCAGGTGAACTTCCCAATCCACCAGGTTATGGATCTGCATCAGGTCAATCTGCTTCCTTCTTAATAAAGAGAAAGACTCCTTCATTTGCCGGATGCCATCTTCTTTTCCGTTCGTCCAGACTTTGGTGGCGATGAACAGGTTGTTGTTCAGGCCCAGTTCATCCGAGAGATCACCCACCACTTTTTCAGAGCGGCCGTACATGGGAGAGCTGTCTACTACCGATGCACCGCCCTTGATAAGTTCCTTAAGTACTACTTTAAGTGGATTGCGTTCAATTTCTGATTCACTGACATCAAAAGTCTGCCACGTACCTAATCCTATAACCGGTAACGACTCGCTTGCTGATGGAATTTTTCGTTTGATCACGGTATCTGCCGGTGTGAATGACGACATGATGGGTGTCAGTCCCAGGGCTGAAAGATACTGAAGGTGCTCTCTTCTTGTCATGTGTTTAAGTTCTTCATTTCTGTTGTGAAAAGAACTACAGCGATGTGGATTAAAATTTTCCACAGTTCATCCCCTTATCCGGCTGTTTATGTCTGTGACAATCAGTTCACCGAAGGGCCTGTTTTTTCCGGTATCGGTATGGTTTCCTTTGCCCAACTCTGTACATAAATAATGTCTGTCTGGTCTGTAGTTGGGGATTAATCAGAGCCTTTGTAACCGAAATTGGGAATGCATCTGAAACGATCTTTACTGGTATTCTTCTTACTTTTTTCCATACAATATGTCGCGCGGGCACAATGTAATACACTGCGACCGCAGATTGACATCAGCTTCAATACCGATCAGGACTGTGCCCCGGTAAGTGTTACGCAGTTTCAGATCACCTACTATTTCAATGCCGCCCAGGATCCCAACGACATTTCCATTCTCTATGAATGGAATGATCCGACCAATGCAGTCACACTGGTCGATATCGGGAGCGGGCTGATCGCCAGTGCAGGCAACACGGCATTTACTGCCAACGCAACGTTCACCTACACCCAGAATGCGCAGTGTACGATCGTTCCAACTACTTCCGTTTTTATTGGTGGTGTACTATGCCCGACCTCACGGCAAACCCAAACGGCTTTTTTCTGGGACACCGATGATGAAGGCAACGGGAATGTTACCATTGCACCGCCATCATGGGATGTATGCTTTGACAACCCGATCGTCAATGCCGTATTTACGGATGCCTCGGAGTTCAACTGTAATATCAATGTCGAGCCCGACAATCCAAACCAGCTGACACGCCACGTGCAGTTTGTCTATGGAACGAATCACAATCCGGGCGCAACGATCCGGAACCTGACGCTAACAGACGGAGGGCCACAGGGCCTGACAAACGGAACGGGTAATCTGGTGACGAGCAGCACACGGGGAACACCCGGATTACCGGTGACCGGAGCGTACTTCGGACCCATTGACGCCATTCCATTTCCAGCCAATGGTCCTATATCCGTTTCATTTCCGATGAATGCGCCAGCCGATCCGCTGAACCTGGTCGGCAATCGTTTTGAGATCACACTCTTCAACTGGAATATCTGTAATCCGTGGAATGGAGATCCGGTCAATCCCAACTATGAAGATGCCATTGAGACAAGAGCCTATATCACGATAGTGGCTGCACCCGCTCCGAATTTTGTGACGCGTGATGGTGGCGGAAATGCGACTACGGATTTCTGTATCAACGAAGTGATCTTCCTCGATAACCTCACTCCGAATGCTGCGGCCCTGAGCTGGACCTGGGAATTTTATAGCAACCCTACAGGGGCAGGCGCACCGGTAGCAGTACGCACCGGTTTTGAGCCAACGTTTGCCTATGGTGTAGGTGGGCAGAAGCTTATCCGCCTGAGAGCATCAAATCCAACTGCGCAAAGTCCGTGTGTGGAAACCTTTGAGGTTGTCGTCAACATTACTCCGGCTTTAGTCGCCAACATCCGTGTAACGGATCTGGCCAACGTGGATATCACTCCGGATTTTTGCCAGGAAGGTTCTCCACCGTTGACCAATTTTGATGCGCGGTTTCACGATGTTTCGGTGGGAACGGTCACGGCTAACACGCGATGGCGGTGGGAGTTCTATAATGAAAGCAATGTGATGGTTGC
>DASXWH010000271.1:0-2771 GCA_036503775.1 Ohtaekwangia sp. | reverse complement strand
CACCCTTCGGTTACCCCTCACACTGACCATCCTGGATACACTGGTCGTGAAAGTATCCGACAACAAATATCTGTTACCCATCAGTGAGGTACAGTTTTGCTATGAAGAGGAACATAAAAACCTGCTGGGCAAAAAAAGCCGCAACATTAAGTATGAAGGACAGCTCATGCCATACGTGTCTCTGCGCGAATATTTCGGAATCCAGGAACATACCGAGAAGCAAACCGTTATTGTAATCAACAAGAATGATACGCGCATTGCCGTAGGTGTGGACTCTATTCTGGGAAAACTACAGACGGTTTATAAACCGCTGAATGAGATCCTGCATAAAACCGAATGCTTTTCAGGAGCATCAATCCTCGGTGATGGAACTATGGCGCTTATTTTAAACGCGCTGAAGTTAAAATCGTAATTTAAATCATCACCTGACCCCCCATGACTGATCTTCCTTCTGTTGCCCGGAAAATGAGCCAGGCTCAATTTACTTTTCTGACCAACTACCTGAGTGCCAAATACGGCCTCCATATTCCGGTTGAAAAATCGGTATTGCTGGAATCGAGACTGATCAGCCGGCTTAATTTCCTGAAACTGAATTCAATTGAAGAATACATCAATCACGTCTTTAAAACGAAAGAAGGCAAACAGGAGTATCAGATGTTCGTGGAGCAGATCACCACACATAAAACATTTTTCTTTCGCGAGAACTATCAGTTTGAATTCTTAAAGAAATTGCTCCCCGATTACCTCAGGCAGGTGGGTGTAAACAGGCAACTGAACCTATGGAGTGCCGGATGCTCCACCGGTGAAGAGGTTTACACCTTAGGTATTGTCATGCACGAGAAAAAAAATGACCTGTCTAACCTCGATTACAAAATTACCGGAACAGACATTTCTATTCCTTCACTCAAGCGAGCTGCCAGTGGCCTTTTTTCCATGAACGAACTGGAGAGTATGCCGGAAGGTATTCAGCTGAAATATTTCGAAGCCTTATTTACCAAGACAGAACCGCTCTTACGGTTTACCAACATGGAGATAAAAAATAAGATTAGTCTGGGTGTATTGAACCTCAACAACAAAACGTACAACCTTCCGGGTAATTTTGATTTTATTTTTTGCCGGAACGTCACCATTTATTTCAATACCAAAACAAGACACGAAGTACTGGAACGAATCGTTTCCAAACTCCGGCCTGGCGGATACCTTTTCCTGGGTCATTCCGAAACTGCACTCGGTACCACCTTACCCTTGAAGAGCATCCAACCTACCATCTACCAGAAAATCACTTAGCAAATGAGTATTATTAAAGTACTGATTGTTGATGACTCAGCGCTGGTCCGGCAGACCTTCAAAACCCTGCTGGAAAGTGATCCGGATATTCAGGTTATTGGAACAGCAGGTGATCCATTCATTGCTGTTCAAAAAATTCAGCGTGAAAAACCGGATGTTATTACCCTTGACATTGAAATGCCGCGAATGGATGGACTCACTTTCCTTAAAAAGATAATGAGTCAGGCACCGATGCCGGTGGTAGTGATTTCCGATCAGACCGTAAAGGGTGCAGATGTTGCCCTGAAAGCTTTGGAGATTGGCGCGGTTGATGTCATGAGTAAACCGGGATTATCAACTCCGGTAGAGCTGGAAGAATCACGGATCAGACTCATTGATAAAGTACGGTCGGCTTATTTTTCAAAACGAGGTTTAAAAGAGCATGCCGAAATTCATGTACCCAAAACTGAACTACGTAAAAACATTGTTCCGCCTTCACCTATTCAGCAACAGGCTTTTTCTTCTCAATCACTCATCGCACTCGGTGCTTCAACCGGAGGCACGGAAGCTATAAAATCGTTTCTCGAGGTGCTGCCGGTAACCATGCCGCCCATACTGATCGTACAGCACATGCCCGAGAAATTCACTGCGAGCTTTGCTAAGCGACTGGATGATGTGTGTGCCCTGCACGTAAAAGAGGCAGAAGATCATGAAGCTATAGTCTCCGGTACAGTGTACATCGCTCCGGGAAGTCATCATATGGCCATTCAGAATCAAGGGGGAAAGCCAATCATAAAGATCTTTGATGGCGAGTTGGTGAATCGTCACCGACCATCGGTTAACGTACTTTTTCATTCCGTAGCTGAAGTCAAAGGCAAACATGCCATAGGCGTGATCATGACGGGTATGGGCGATGATGGAGCCACGGGCATGCTGGCCATGCACCAACGTGGCGCTTATACCATAGCCCAGGATGAAAGCTCATCCGTAGTTTTTGGAATGCCACAGAAGGCTATTCTCGCGGGTGGTGTTTCTACGGTACTTCCTTTAAAAGATATTGCCAGAGAGGTTTGTGATCATGCATAATAATATTAACTATAGTGCACGATTGAAAACCATAGCTATTTACTATCCCAGCTACTCAACAGTACCCGCCAGTTATTCAGTTCCGGTTTCAACAGTCCCGATCAATAATGTAGTTTTGTACAACATCAAATTAATATCCATAACCAGATGCGCAGATTAATTTTCGGAGTAATGATGATGATAACCACCATTTCATCGGTTGCTCAAACACAACAACCTATCACACCTTCACCATACTTTACCTTCAGCAAAGGATTGGGTATTACATCACCGGATAGTCTGTTCTTACTAAACATTCGCTTCCGGATGCAAAACCGGGCGGCTTTTTACACCGAAAGCGGTGACGATTTTGCCCTGAGCCAGGTTGAAGCCCGCGTGCGCAGACTTCGTTTACGTTTTGATGGATTTCTTTATACACC
>DASXWH010000270.1:0-11265 GCA_036503775.1 Ohtaekwangia sp. | reverse complement strand
CGACAACGACCCAACTGCCAAAGTAAGGCCTGAGCAAGGCTTGCTGAAGATGAGAAAAGAGTTGGGATTGTATGCCAATCTTCGTCCGATAAAATTGTTTGATGAATTGCTCGGTGCTTCCAGCATCAAGCCTGAAATATTAAAAGGTGCTGACATCCTTTTCTTCCGCGAGCTGACCGGAGATGTATACTTCGGTGAGCGTGGCCGCAAAGATTCAGGAGCTACGGCTTTTGATACGATGATCTATTCTCGCTATGAAGTAGAACGCATCGCGCACAAAGCATTCAAGGCAGCACAAACCAGAAACAAGAAAGTAACCTCTGTAGATAAAGCGAACGTGCTGGAAAGTTCACGCCTCTGGAGAGAAGTAGTTCAGGAAGTAGCAAAACAATATCCTGATATCGAAGTGGATCACATGTTTGTGGATGCTGCTGCGATGAAACTGATCCAGAACCCAAGAAGCTTTGATGTTGTCGTAACCGGAAATCTTTTCGGAGATATCCTCACTGATGAAGCATCACAGATTGCAGGTTCTATGGGTATGCTGGCTTCTGCATCCATAGGGGATACAGTAGGATTGTATGAACCGATTCACGGAAGTGCACACGACATCACCGGTAAAGGTGTTGCCAATCCATTAGCGTCTATTCTTTCGGCTGCCTTGCTGCTGGATATTTCTTTCGGACTGAAAGAAGAATCTGATGCGGTGATCAAAGCCGTAGAGAAGACCTTGAAAGATGGCTATCGCACAAGAGACATTGCCGATGCTTCTACCGCCCACGAAAAAATCCTGGGCACAGAAGTAATGGGCAACATCGTTTGTAATAACGTCCGCATGCTGGTGAACGGCCAGGTGACGGCATAAAAGCTAAAAGCATAAAGCAAAAAGCATAAAGCTGAAGCCATAAGTTTAAGTAGTCTAACTTTTTGCTTTCTGCTTTAAGCTTTCGGCTTAACTAAAGAGTACATTAATAATTTAAAAACCATGAGTAGAAAAATTGAAATCTTCGACACTACGCTTCGCGATGGCGAGCAAGTGCCCGGCTGTCAATTGTCCACCGATGAAAAGGTCGTGATTGCACGGGAGCTCGAGCTACTCGGGGTAGATGTTATTGAAGCCGGTTTTCCTATTTCCAGTCCCGGAGATTTTCTTTCTGTAGTAGAACTCTCCAAAGCTGTTAACACGGGTGTTTGTGCCCTGACACGTGCAAAGAAAGAAGATATCGATGTAGCGGGTGAAGCTTTGCTCCGCGCCAAACGCGGACGTATTCACACCGGTATCGGTTCATCAGATATTCACATCAAGCATAAATTCAATACCACACGTGAGAAAGTGTTGGAGCAGGCGGTGTGGGCAGTGAGCTACGCGAAAAGCAAAAATGTTGAAGTAGAATTCTTTGCCGAAGATGCAGGTCGTGCTGATCTTGCTTTCCTGGCGCAGATGATTGAAGCTGTGATTGCTGCCGGTGCTAACGTGGTGAACATTCCGGATACAACCGGTTATTGCTTGCCTCAATTGTATGGCAAGCGGATACAATACCTGGTAGAGAATGTAAAGAATATTGATAAGGCTACCATCTCTGTTCATTGTCACAACGACTTGGGATTGGCAACTGCCAACACTATTTCCGGTTTGATTGCCGGTGCAGGTCAGGCTGAAGTTACCATCAATGGTATCGGTGAACGTGCCGGAAATACATCACTGGAAGAAGTGGCCATGATCCTGAAAACGCATAAGGATATCGGATTGCATACGAACATTAAATCTGAGAAACTCTATGCGTTGAGCTGCCTGGTGTCAGATATGATGCGCATGCCGGTTCAGCCCAACAAAGCGATTGTCGGTGCAAATGCATTTGCACACTCTTCCGGAATACACCAGGATGGTTTCCTGAAGAACTCGGAGAATTACGAGATCATTAATCCTGCTGACGTAGGTGTGCCGATGTCGTCCATCGTGCTGACAGCACGTAGCGGTCGCGCAGCATTGAAACACCGCCTGGAATTACTGGGCTATCAGCCGAGCAAATCCGAGCTTGATCAGCTGTATGAAAACTTCCTGATTGTGGCGGATGAGAAGAAAAATGTAAACGATGAGGACCTGATCACCATTGTAGCGAACACACCGCTGCTTATTCAGAAATAGAACCAAACCAAACTTCCCTATAAAACCCAAAGCGCCATCGAAAGATGACGCTTTGCTTTTTAAGGAGATCATGCTTTTCTGAAGCCCGCATAACCCTTGCAATAATTCAGCACCAGCGTGTATTCCTTTAACACTTCCATGCCAATCGAAGCATAGTTGTGCCACGGTGATTGTATGATACCGGTGGAGAGCGATGCAATTTCCATCTCTTGTAAGACCAGCTTTTTGGTTACCGTACGGATCCCTTCAATGATCCCGTTGAAGCCCCGACCCAGTACCTCGGTTGTTCCTTCTCCCCTGAAATTTTCAATGGTGGTGGTTTTGAGTAACAAACCCAACGATGATCCGGTGTCGATCATCAGATCGCAGAGATGCTTTTTGTCTTTTGTGAATACTACCTGGCAATCAATGATAGGTCTAGAATCAACTACCCGAATCGGAACACGGGTATAAACCGCTGACAACTCAGCATGGTCAGCAGGCCGCAGGGTTATTTCTTTCAGAACAGGATTGAGCTCTACTTCAAATTTGGTGAAGATGTCATATCCGATTACCCCGTGAACATGATTGTATGAACTGAACAGATTCTTATCGGATACAACGACTACCGGAATATTATGGCCGATAGCTTCTCCAATGGAAACCGTATTGTTCAAGGACAATCTTCCGTACACCGGATCCCCTGAACCCAGTCCGGAAAACTGGACCCGTGAAGTTGGCTGAAGGGTAAATAATTTTTGATATCGTTTCCCGAACAGCACCAGATTACGGCAACCGGTATCCAGGATGAGATTTAATTGAATGGTGTCATTAATGGTTACCGGAAGAACAATAAGGTTGTTGATGACTTTATAGGTTAACGTTACCGCTTTCACGGAGTCCGGCAGGTAGAAGCCGGCTTTGGTGGGCGAGGACCAGACTTCCATACTCGAGAGTATCAGCACAGTCTGCAGGGTTAGAATCTTAAAGAACGCCTTCATGCACATTTAGCTTTCGTAGGGAAAGCTACCGTGACGAAAGAAGACCAGTAACCCGCGTGAAGGCTGATTTTTTTCAGCTGATGATTAGCGCATTGAGCTTTAAAACAGCAGGGTTACATGATATAGGGTTAGTGCATTCGGTAAATTTGGAGAGCATGCATACCGTGGGCAGTGGTATTTTTTATTTTTTGAATTGAAACAACAGCAATAAAAAAAGTGCAGCACCTATCGTGCTGCACTTTTCTGTGTCATTACCGGACGAAATCTGTTCGGTTATTTTTCGATGGTTGTTCCCTTCATGGTCATGGCCATTTTTACGGCTTCATAAGCATTCACCAATCCGCCCGAGCTGCTTAGCTGGCTGAATTCCACATCATCTTTGGTGCCTGGCTTGGTTACTTTGAGTCCGTCAAACTTCCGTGAAGACTGGCGGAGGATATTTTTAACTTCTGCGGCTTTGAGTTCAGGGAAGTATGCCATTAAAATGGCCGCCACACCTGCTGTTGCCGGGCAGGCCATGCTGGTACCTTGTGCATTATCATAATGGTTTCCGGGAACAGTAGAATAGATTTGTACACCGGGAGAAAAAACATCCACTGATTTTTTTCCATAATTAGAGAATGAAGCAGCAAAATCCTTATCAGGTCCCCAGCTCGATGCGCCAATCTCCAGCCATGTTTTGGCTTCACCACCTTTTGCAAAATTACGGTTCGGATAATTGGCTTCCACGTCAATATCGTTGCCATCGTTTCCGGCAGCATGGATCAGCAATACACCTTTTGATTCGGCATAGGCAACTGCTTTGTCAACCAGCTCTTTGTTAGGAGAAAAAGATTTTCCAAAACTCATGTTGATGATCTGCGCACCATTGTTTGTAGCATAAAGGATTGCATTGGCAATATCTTTATCACGTTCATCACCATTGGGTACGGCACGGACAGACATGATCTTAACATTATCTGCAATTCCTTTTATACCCAGGTCATTTGTACGATTTGCACCGATGATACCCGCCACATGCGTTCCGTGAAAAGGATCTGGTCCTTCAACATCATTGTTTCCGTAGCCTTTCTCGGTGAGATTATTTGGATCATCTCCGACAATAGTGCGTGAATTGAACTCTGTATTATAACCGTACTTAACGGCAGTCTCATAATGATGCACAGCTTCTTTTAATTGTTCAATGGTGGCGGCTATCTCCGGGAGAAGTTCATGGATTGCAAAATCTTCTTCAATATCGATGTTGCCTAAAATCTTCGATAAATAATTCTTGGCGAAAAGTAACGTGTCATTTTTTGCCGCAACCGTGGAAAGCGTTGACTTACGAATCGGCTGACCCAGTTCTTTCGAAAGTACACTGTCGCTGAATTTGATCTGGGCATAATGATTCTCGTAGTTTATCAGGTATGACTGATACTGATCATACTGCTCTTTATTAAAAGCATAATCGCGATCGTATTTCGCCTTTACCTTTTTCCAGTATTCATATTCAGCTTTGTTCTTTTTAGTGACTTTGCTCTCATCGAAGTTTTCATACTTCGGTTTCAGGCGGGCGTATTCGCGTGTTACTTCATAGGTATCTTCAGCAACATTACCATTCTTACCGCCAATGAAATTCCAGCCATGGATATCATCGATGTATCCGTTCTTGTCATCATCAATTCCATTGCCGGGGATCTCATCTTCATTTGTCCAGATGATACTGGCCAGGTCTTCATGTTCTATGTCAATTCCGGAATCGATTACAGCCACCAGAACGGTTTTGGAAGGTTTCCCTTTTAAAAGCGTCTCATACGTTTTGTTGGCACTTACTCCCTGTACGTGGTCTGTGGCAGGATCGCGTAAGAACCAGTCTTCCGGAACACGTAATGAGTCATCTTCAACTTGTTCCTGTTGTTGTGCAAAGGTTTTACCGGATAACAGGCAAATTCCCAAAAGAAGGGCAATACCATATTTTCTACTACTCATAATTCATTGGTTTTCAATCAAACAAGGGCACAAGATAAGGAGTTCAGGTTTAATCCTTATACCCCAATCGAGTTACCAAAAAATGACAAAAGTCGGGCCGATATTACTTCGGTGCCGGAACGGCATTTACTTCCCGGCATCCTGTCTGGGAAGAATGCAATTTTGTTCTATCAAACCACTCAGACTATGATTTTTGTTTTTACATCAGTTCTGGCATTTTTCGCGATGCTCTTCTTGTATGCAGACAAAATGAATAAGGAAGCAGAGCGTCAGGGTATGGATGAAAGAAGTGGGCTGTCCAATGCCCAAATCCTTAAAAAACTCATCTAAACTCAAATTCCAGCCAGGTTTTCAGGTTATTTCGTGACCCTTGAGGCCTTACGGCCAGTTACCATTTTTCAGTATTCCCGATAAAAATTCGATAACTTTACCTGTTATCCCTAATTTTTATGCGACCCTCAAGGCCAAATCTCCTGTTGAGCGTATTACTGGCACTTTTCTGTGTTAATAGTATGGCTCAGGCTCCCCGGATTGTTATCAATCCCATGGGCCATTCCGCAAAGATCAACAACCTGTTGTTTACGCCAGACGGAACGAAAATCATTTCCATTTCAGAGGATAAGACCATTCGCATCTGGAATGCGGACAATGGTGAAATGGTGAAGAAATTTGAATCACAGGTAGGTGATGGATCGGAAGGAATGTTTTACGCTTCCGCCATTTCTCCGGATGGTAAATTGTTAGCGGTTGCGGGTTTTCCGGTCAGTTCAGAAAAGGAGAATTACATTGTCATTATTGATGTTGAAAAAGGCGTACAGGTCAGCACAGCGGTGGGCCACTCTGATATTATAAGCAGTCTTAGTTTCAGTGGTTCCGGAAAATACCTGGCCAGCGGAAGCGCAGACCGTACGGTTAAAATCTGGAAAGTTGAAGAGACCAAACTGCTTACATCTGCAGCTACTCTCACCATTCCTTCACCTGTGGTTTGTGTTTCTTTCAACTCCCTTACGCAGGATCTGGCCGTAGGCCACGAAGCAAAAGATATTCTTGTATTCCCCCTGGCCGGATTGGATAAAGGTGTTATCAAATTTCAACCCCGTGTACTGAAACGTCATAAAGATATTCTGGATAAAGTAGTTTACTCACCGGATGGCATGTATCTGGCCAGCAGTAGTCTGGCGAACGAACTTATCTTATGGAAGACAGATGGCAGTGTGGTGAAAGAGTTTGATAAAATCACGAATGCCATCAATGCCATTGCGTTCTCGTATGATTCAAAAATTCTGGTTGGCCTGGACCTGAGTGGTAAAGGAGCAAGCTGGTCTGTTCCCGGTGGTGCCAAGTTTACAGACTACACCGCGCATGACAATACCGTTTTCAGTGCGGTGTTTTCGCCCTCTACTACCGGAAACTATATTGTGGCTTCTGCGGGAGGTATTAACAATGAGATCTTACTTTGGAATCCGATCAACGGACTTACGGTACGAAGAATAAAAGGAAAGGGAAGCGCCATACAGGATCTTGCTTTTGGGGATGGCATGGAGTTATTCATCTGCCGCGATCTCACTAAAAATGGTAAGCCCCAGTTTAAATCAACATTCAACTTTTCATCGTTTACGGTGAACCGTACTCCCGGACAACTGCCTCCGGCAAAAGATTTTAATAAAGACATCATTCAGTCTGCCGTAAATATACTGGAGCTTCCCAAAGGCAAACGCATTGAGATTGATCCCAATGATCGTATCCTCGACTACCAGGGAATGGCTGACGGAAACGTGCTTGTAGCAAGTGATTTTTCATTGAAGCAGTTTGATAAGAATGGATTTTTGCTCAAAGAATTTATCGGTCATTACGGTGCTGTACGGGCAGTAGCCGTCAGCAACGATGGCCAGTTCCTGGCTTCCGGTGGCGAAGATCAGTCTATTATATTATGGAAGCTTTCTGAAACCGGATATGCACCAAGCTTGCGTAAAGTATTTACCGGTGAAGACTGGGGTCAGTTTTTCAGTTCTCTGCCTATGGATTCACTTACCCATGAGCCCACCAAGAAAGCCTGGAAACAGGTGATCGATTTTCTGAAAGCAGATGGCAACAAAGCGTATCGCGATATTGAAGAAACATTCAAGTCGCTGGGCGAAACGGTTATTCCGTTTGCTACGCTTTTCATGACGGAAGATAACGAATGGGTATGTTGGACTCCCCGGGGTTACTTCTCCTGTTCATCTGCAGGTAGTCAATACTTTGGATGGCATGTAAACCGAGGCATTAATCAGCTGGCTGATTTCTATGCGGCTGAACAGTATTTTGAAATCCTGTACCGGCCAAAGGAACTGGGCAAGAGTATTCTTCAGGGCAAGCGTGTTGAGGAGATTCTTCGTGAATCCGGTGAACGGATCTTTGACCTGAGCAAGTTACATCGTCCTTCAGTAGGTTTCTTTGATATTACCGTAACGATGCGTTCTACCGATTTACTCCGTTACGATAAAGGTAAATTCTTTACGCAGGCCCGGACCATTCCATTAACCATTGATATTTATGACGGTGGTGGTGGCATCAAGGAGGTGAATATCTATCAGAATGATAAACTGATCCTTAACGATACGGAGATCAAATCAAGAGGCGAGGGGCAGAAAATTTCCAAGACCTATGCGGTGGAGATGATCAACGAGAGCAATGAATTTAAAGTAAAGGTGGTCAACTACCAGAAGATCGAATCCAGAACCGATGTGCTGACAATTGAATATACAGGTGAAGTTATTGCAACGTCCTCACTTCATATTCTGGCCGTAGGTATTAACAAGTATAAAAATGAAACCTACAATCTGAATTATGCCATGCCTGATGCAAAGGCATTTGTGGATAAGATTCAGGAACACGGCAAGAACATTTTTAAGAGCGTGAACATTGTTCCGGTGTACGATGAAGATGCTACGAAGGAACATATCATTACCGGCTTCCGGTCTATTATCAACCGGGCCAAGCCGGAGGATGTATTTGTGTTTTATTATGCCGGCCACGGAACGCTGGATGAAGAAAATAACGATGAGTATTATCTGGTGCCTACCGATATCACCAAACTGTACGGAGATCCGGCACAGCTTACAGCAAAAGGTATTTCAGCTACCGAACTTAAGAATTACCTGACGCAGCTGAAATCACAGAAGCAGATCATTCTGATGGATGCCTGTCACTCAGGTGGTGCGCTGAAAACATTGAATGTACGGGCGGCCGCGATGGATGAAAAAGCCATCGTTCAACTGGCGCGAAGTTCAGGGGTGGTGATGATTGCATCCAGTGGTACAAAACAATTTGCCACCGAGTTTGATGAGCTCAAGCATGGCGTATTTACCTACGCGTTACTGGAAGCGCTGGACGGCCGGGGTGATAACGGTGACAAGAAGATCACGGTTAATGAACTGAAGATATACATGGAAGAACGTGTGCCTGAACTTACCAAGGAACATGGGGGTCAGGCACAATACCCTACCGGATATGTTACCGGAAATGATTTTCCGATCTCTGTGTTGCCAAAATAATACAGCAGAGTAATCTTAAAAATGAAAGCCTGGTCATACGCCAGGCTTTCATTTTTATCGGAATTCTTTGATCAGTTTTCCAAGGGTTTTAATTCCCTCTTCGATTTTGTCGCTCCAGGGTTCACCATAGCTGATTCGGAAACAATTTTCAAACCTTCCCTGCGATGAGAATATTTGTCCCGGTGCAATTCCAATATTATGTTTCAGGGCGCGCTTATGCAGTTTATAGGCGTCTATCTTTTTATTCAATTCAATCCACAACGTGAATCCACCCTGGGGCCTGGTGATGCGGGTGTCTTCCGGGAAGTAATCGGATACAGCCTGCATGTAGCGAAGCGCTTGCGTGTGCAGTGCTTTCCGTAAGTGACGAAGGTGAAGTTCATACCGGCCCTTGCTTAAAAAATCAGCAACCGCTGCCTGTGCCAGTGTGTTGGTTGAAACGGTGTGCATTCGTTTCAGTCGTATTACTTTTTCTTTGAACTTTCCAGGTACGGCCCATCCGATGCGATAACCCGGTGCGAGTGATTTGGAGAATGACCCGCAATGAAGTACCAATCCTTTTTTGTCGAAACTCTTGCAGGTACGCGGTCTTGTTTTTCCAAAGTAAAGCTCGCCATAAATATCATCCTCAATAAGCGGAATCTCTTTTTTTGCCAGCATGTCCACGAGTCGCTTCTTGTTTTCATCCGGCATGCAACTTCCCAACGGATTGTTGAAATTATTTACAAAGAGGCAGGCTTTTATATCAAAACGTGGAATGGCACTTTCCAGATAATCCAGGTCAACACCGGTTGTCGGGTCAGTTGGAATCTCAACTACTTTCAGTCCATGACTTTCCATCACCTGGAAGATGGCGAAGTAAGTAGGGCTTTCAATGGCAACGGCATCTCCGGGTTTAGTAATAGCCTTCACGCAGAGTGAGAGTGCTTCCACACAACCTGCTGTTACAATCACATCGTCTTCGTTCAGTTTACCACCCCAGTTGAATGCCTGGCGTACGATTTGTTTTCGCAAGGCTTCGCTTCCCTGAACGTGCTCATAATTGGTGCAGCTGGTTTTGGATTCTCGAAGAACATGCATCACGGCCTTGTTGAGCTTTGCTGTAGGCAATAGTTCAAAGGATGGAGCAGCCATTGAAAAATTAAGAAGTTTAGACGAGCGCAGATCATAATAAACACTGTTGATCATTTCATCCACGCTTACCGGCACGGCATCGTCAACAGGGTCACATACTTTGGGGAGATCGAGGATATGTTCCGGTGAATACTTTACATAGTATCCGGACTGGGGACGGGCTTCAATAAGTCCTTTGCTTTCGAGGTAGTAATACGCCTGGAAGGCGGTGCTCAGACTAATGCCCTGTTCTTTGCTGAGGGCGCGTACAGAAAGTAATTTATCACCGACTTTAAGGATCTTCTTTTCGATCAGCGATTCAATACGCTCTGCAACCTCTGAATATTTGTAGTCTGTCCGTACAAGGTAATCTTCCATGAGTATCGTAACAGGAATGGTGATGATTCAGTTTCCTGTATACGAAGGTAATGCTTGTACGGACGGAAATACAGCGTAAATCAATTTGAATTAAATACCAACCTCGATCTGGAAGCGGAAAATCCACAAATCGGTTAACGCATCGCTTTCGAGATCTTTATTTTCTTCGAAGGTAGCATCGGCCTGCAGCTTTATACGGTGACCTTTAATGTACTTGTTGACACCCATGGCGTATTGCTTCTTCTGCTTTTCCAGGGATTGAATTTCAGCATCCGGCTCTACAAGGGAATATTTGCCCACAATCTCGAAATTGTTTCTGAAAAGATAGCTTCCCTGATAGTTCATTCCATGACCTACGTAGACATAGGCAATATCTCCGTCATCCGGATTGGTTGTAATCGGTTCCGGAGAAGTGCGCTTCATATATTCTGCGGAAAGCGCCCAGCCATTGTGCTTATATAGAAAATCAATTTCTGTGGTGGTCATGTCGGTGGGCGTGTAAAGATACTCTCCGAGTTGCCCACCGGTGCGGGTAGCATTTTTATTCAGTGAATACGTTGCACCAATAGATATTTTCGGTTTAGGCTCTCGTGCCAGGTCACCTTCGAAATAATCACCGCCATTGGTGAACGGGCCAAACGGGAGAAGTTCCCCGCGGGCTGTGTATGCCAGTCCATTGTCAGATGAACTTATGTTACGACCTTCACCAGAGGAGATAGCTCCGCGCAGTATATAGTTGGGCTTCCGCAGATACATCTGAAGACCAAAATCACGGTCTATATTAAAGGTTGTGTTAACAATGGAGCGATCCGGCATTTGAAGATCCCCTGAAGAAGTTACGCGCTGGCGGTTTCCGGGTAACTTGGTCTGCCCGATGCCTACAGAAAAACTCTTTGTTACAGCATATAAAACAAATGCATCACGCACCACATTCGGATAGCCCAAACTTTCAAAATCCATATCACCCCGTGAAAAGGATAGCTGGATGAGGTAGGTTAGCCGTGGTGTATAAAGAAATCCATCAAAACGTAAACGAAGTCTGCGCACGCGGGCTTCAACCTGGCTCAGGGCAAAATCGTCACCGCTTTCGGTGTAAAAAGCCGCCCGGTTTTGCATCCGGAAGCGAATGTTTAGTAAGAACAGA